>JABWAN010000116.1 GCA_013361015.1 Candidatus Zhuqueibacterota bacterium
GGAGAGAAAATTCTCGGCATTGATTTCCGTCCCGTGGATCAACAACTCTATGCGTTGGGAAGCACGAATCGCATTTACGTTCTCGATACCCTTTCCGGTGCAGCCACGCAAATGGGAACGACGGCTTTCAGCCCGACATTGAGCGGCACAACGTTCGGGTTTGATTTCAATCCCACGGCCGACCGCTTGCGCGTACACGGCGACGACGAACAAAACTTGCGTTTGAATCAACTGACCGGACAGCTTGCGGCTCTAGATTCCGTTATCGCTTTTGCGGCGGGAGATGCGCGCGTCGGAACCAATCCTAATCTTGCAGGCACGGCTTACACGAACAGCGTCGTGAATGCCACGACGACTGCGCTCTTCGCGATCGATTCGGATTTCGATATTTTGGTGAGTTTGCCTTCGCCGAATAACGGAAAGTTGGTGAGCATTGGAGCGTTGGGAGTGAACACCACGGATTTCGTCGGGTTCGACATTGCGGGCAATGACGGAACTGCTTACGCAAGCTTGACGGTTCCGCCTTCGGGCATTTCAGGCTTATATACGGTGAATTTGAGCAATGGCAGCGCGTCATTTCTCGGTACGATTGGAAATAACGCGCCGCTATTGAGTCTCGCAATCAAGCCGTGAGACGGAACGCTGCATAACGGCCACGACTTTTGTTGACGGCCTTGTTTGCTATTTGTCTGCCTTGGCTCGCTCCGCAAGCGCCGGCCAGTTTTTATCTCCGCTCGCGATATACTCTTCCTTTTTCTCAAGCCACTTGGCGCGCACTTCCATGTTGTAGTTGAGATAGAGTTTGCCATTGACGATCTCCCATGCTTTGGGATCGACCGGTGCGGTGTAATTGTGCGCCACGGCCCACGCGCAATTGGCGCTGTATTGCGGCGCGTATTTCTCCGGCGTCTTCTTGAACAACTCCAGATTCTCTTTGCTTGCAAAACGCCAGGTTCGAGCGTTCCAAACGTATTCGAAATCTTTGCTGCCCTCGGTCGCTTTGCTCGCGGTGAAATAAGCCACGGGATCGTAACCTTTAATCGCCAACTTGGGAGAAGAACCGGCGAACGCCGCCAGGTTCAAACAGAGCGAGATTGCCACAAGTGCAAAGACGAAGACTTTCTTCAACATCGAGTTTGTCCTTTCGTTCTTAGTAAAAGGTTTTGGAAGTTCCACATCATTGCCGCGCGCCAGTGCGGCGGTTGGCTCAGCCGCTCAAAAGCGTGACGATGATCGCATAAAGGGCCACGAGCACAAAGAGAATTCCCGCGCCCAAGGCAATTCTGCGGCACGTCTTGCGCAGAGGCTCGTCCACGAGAAAACTCACCAGCAACGAGAGTGCTCCGAGCGCGAGTGGAGCAAACAGAATGAGGTATGGTAGCAGCTCCATATCGCGCCCTCCTAATTCTTAAAATAAACTCCGAGCGAATAGGAAGGCGCGGCCAAAACATTTTGCCCATATGTCGCGCCATCCACGCCCGCGGTGAGACCGAAGCGCTGATTGAATTGATAAAATAAAGACGGGCCGAGCGCGAGGTAGCTCACGTTGTTGGCATACAATCCGCCCATGCCGCCGCGAATATTGTCCTTCCCATTTTTCAGCGAAGCCACACCTACCATTTTCATCATGAGGGTGATTTGGTTCCAAAACGTGTAGCCCACTTCCGCGGCGTAGCGAAACTCATCGGAAAAACCTTTTGTACGATTGTTGAAACCCACTTCGCCGGAAAAATACATCGGCAGCGGATAAAACGAATGCCCCAGTTCCAACGCGAGCAGTTGATTGAATTCGCCGTCGCCGGTGAGCAAGCCGCTCTTTTGTTCATTCTCACCCAGCGGTAATCCGAACATGAGGCGCGCACTCCATACCGTTGCGCCGTTGTGCTTGAAACCGAAACGAAAACCCACATCGCTATCCGCAAAGCCGGAGGCCGAATCACCGGGAAAATATACAAAGCCGCGGTCTCGGCCAATTTGGCGATTGAGCGCGAGATATTTGTAGAATGGAACATAAGCAATAACGGTGAAGCGCTCTCTGAGGCCGTATTCGCCATAGAAGCTCATAGCGAAATCACTCAATGTGGGAATATCGATAATCTTGCCGTTCGGCTCGAAGTAACGGCGCGCGTGAATGTAACGGCCTTCGAGTTTGTAGAAGCCGTGCCCGCGCGTTTGCGTCCATGCGCCGGCGCGCGCTTCATGTTGTGTGCATGCCAACAGCAAAACACCGCATGCGGTCATAACGAATTTTCTCACCGCGATCTCCAATTCTCAAATTGAACACTTAAGTTTGAGCTTTGACTTCCAAGATCAGCGCAACTGCGCATAGCCGAACGTCGTGTTGAATGGCACACAATGAATGATGGCCCAATCATACGAAGTTAAACTAACGTTGTTGGGAACACTGTAGCTCTGCGCGCCCGTGGTCTTTTGCAGCTTGCCCAAATTGATGCTATTCGCACCCACAGAATTCGTCGTCGAAAGAAAAACTTCTAGGCCTGGGCCGTTGCTGCTGGAAAAATTCGCGCCGAGTTTCAACACGAGACTGCCATCCGGCTGTCGCTCCAAAGTCGCCGTGCCGCTGACATTATATGAAGTGTTCGGATTCCTGCTGAACGAGCCGCTGCGACTCGTGCTCACCACGCTCAAACGCACACTCGCACTGGCAATGCCTTCAACCTGCGCAAAGATATTTGCTTCCCCGGCTGCAAGCGCAGTCACCAAGCCCGAGCTATTCACACTTGCAATTGTTGGCGCAGAACTGTGCCAGGTGAAAGTCTTTCCGGAAAGTACTGCACCACTCAAATTGCGCGCGATCGCGGTGAGTTGCAACGTGCCGCCAACGACAAGATTCCCGCTATCGGGCGTGACGATCACAGCCGCGACTTGATTGGAATCCGCAACCACCGTGAGCAAAGCCGGTTCGCTCGAGAGGCCGCGCGCTTGTGCCACGATGCGCGCTTGTCCGGTCTGCAAAGTCATGGCTTTGCCGGTCGCGTCCACGGCAACAACCTCGGTATCAGAACTCGACCAGTTGTAAACCAGGCCCGGTACGCTGTTGCCGAGGCCGTCGTAATATATGGCTTGAAACAGCGCAGTTTTGCCAACTTGTAAAGCCAAATGACTGGGTGTGACTTCAATCCGGGCTAATCCGGGCAAGAGTGGATCGCCAATATAATCCGTGCCCACGCAGCCCGATAACGCGAAAAGGATTAAAGCTGAAAGGCCATGTCGAAGACGCATAATTTTGTTCCTTGCAAAGTGCTCTCTCGAAATTCCAGGGGACCGCATATTTCAAATGCCTCCGCTACAACGCTCTGAAGTTGGTCTGTTATTCCCTAAATCTTCTTACACTCGAATAAAAATTTCTGCATCGTCACCCCCTCGGAATGACCCTTCCTTACTATTGGAAAAATTCGATAAAGTCTTTCGGCGTGCGTCCCGGCTCGGGGTGCTGCCGGCAAAGTGCTGCGTTCTTCTTCGATCATCATTGAAAGCGGCGCCGCGCAGTCTCGCATCGCTTTTTTGCAGACTGTTTTTACGCGCGGCGCATGAGCTTTGTAAGGATCGCACTTTCTCTGCGACGAAAGTTCAGAAAGCGATACTTCAAACGTCTGCAACAAAGTTTTCGCAAGGCGCAGACAAAAATCAAATCACTCTTCATTCACCCCAATTTCTTGGAGGAGTATTATGCGTAGTTTTTCTCAAATGCTGTCGACCACCGTCGTTGGCCTCGCCATGCTGGTTTCGCTTAGTTTTGCGGGCGACAAAATGACGACCCACACGAGTGGCAAATTCGCGGGCCCCAAAGCCAACACCGGTACAGTCACACACTCCATCGAAAACGGCAAGAACGTGTTGGAGGTCTCTGCGGACTTCGTGGTTCCCGACACCCCGGATCCCCACTGGCAAGTCATCGACTCCAAAGGCAATGTCTATTTGCTCAGCCGTTTCCCGATCAAAGGCGACGCGGTGAATCGCAAGATCACGCTGCCGACTTATATCAAGGACATCGCCAAAGTGCAAGTGTGGTGCGCCTTTGCCGAAGTCGTGCTCGGCGAAGCCTCCTTCGACAAGACGGTTTCTTTGTCCATGAAGTAGGCTTCCGCCTCCCTCTGCTCACGCCGGTTGATTGAGTTATGCGCTTGGTCAACCGGCGTTTTTGTTGGAGGGTGGAGTGGTGGAGTAATGAGGCACAAAAAGATTCCCCCTTTGAGGGGGTTCGGGGGTGTTGTGAAAGACGATAATCAATCCAGGCTCACAAAGTTTGCAAACAGATTTTCACTCAAAAAATTTCAAATCGGAGAACAAACCATGAAATCGTTATTGAAGCATAGCGCGGTGTTGTTGCTCGCGGCGATGACAACGGCCTCGGCGCAGCAAATTGCCGAGAAGCAAACTCTCACACTTGCAGGTGCGAAGAAGGTCATCGCGGCTGCGGTGAGCAAAGCGAAAGAGCTGAACGCGCCGGGCGGCGTGATTGCAGTGGTTGATGACGGCGGAAATTTGATCGCCGTGGAACGACTCGACGGCACGTTTGCCGCGGGCGCGAATATTTCCATTGGCAAAGCGCGCACCGCTGCGCTTTTCAAGCGTCCCACTGCCGTGTTTGAAAAGATCATTCGCGAAGGGCGCACGCCGATGGTGGCGTTGAATGATTTTACACCTTTGCAAGGCGGTGTGCCCATCGAAGTGAACGGCCAAATCGTCGGTGCAATTGGCGTGAGCGGCGCAGCGAGCGCGCAACAAGACGAAGAGCTTGCCCTTGCCGGTGCGAACGCATTCAACACGAGCGCCAACGGCGCGGCGCATTCTTCCGCCGTGACTTTTTTTGATAGCAAGACCGTCGCCGCCGCTTTTGTGAAAGGCCAGCCGTTGCTTGAAAACGGCGAATATAAAATTCACGCGAGCCATCGCGATGCCGCGGGCAAAGCCGAAGTGCATGAGCATGAGACCGACATCATCTATGTGCTCGAAGGCACTGCCACGTTCGTGACCGGCGGCAAAGTGGTCGGCGGCGAAATGACGGCGCCCGGTGAAATTCGCGGCGCGAGCATTGACGGCGGCGAAACGCGCAAGCTGGTGAAGGGCGATGTGGTCGTTGTGCCGCAAGGCACGCCGCATTGGTTCAAGGAAGTCAAAGCGCCGTTCAATTATTACGTGGTGAAGTCGATCAACTGATTGAAGCGTGAGGCGTGAAACGTGAAGGCGAACTTTTCTTGAGAGAAACACCATGAAACTCGCTCGAATTTTTATCACCGTGTTGCTGCTGGCTACCGCCGGCAATCTTCACGCGCAGTTGCCGGTTAAAAAAGTGCTCACACTGAGCGTGGCAAAAAGGATTGCCGAAGCTGCGGAAGCCGAAGCGAAGAAACGCGGCTCGACGGTTGTCATTGCGGTGGTTGACGACGGCGGCTATCTGCTGGTGCTGCACCGTCTCGATGACACGCAAGTCGCCAGCGTTGAAGTTGGCATCGGCAAAGCGCGCACGGCGGCAATCTTTCGCCGGCCCAGCAAAGTGTTTGAAGAGCAGGTTAAAAGCGGCCGCGTCGCGGCTCTCGCGCTGCCTGGCGCCACGCCATTGCAAGGCGGCGTGCCCATCATGTACGAAGGCAAAGTCATCGGCGCGATTGGCGTCAGCGGCAACACCCCGCAGGAAGATGAAGAGATCGCCATAGCCGGCGCAGCGGTGACGGAGAATGCGATTAAACAGTGAGCTTGAAGTCAGACTTGGGCACAACGATTTTTCTAATTTAGCAAAATTTCATTGCCCAAGTCCGACTGGTGCCCCAACAGGAGACTATGAAATGAAAAAACTTTTTTTACTCATTATCGCGATCGGGTTATTGTCCAGCACACGCAGCTTCGCCCAAACGACTGCGGACACGCCAAAAGGCCAACCCGAAGCGACTGTCAATCTCGCCACTGCCGAAGGCGTGAAATTGGTCAAAGGCGTGTGGCGCTATAGCGATACAAAAATTATCGAGATCGATTTTAAAGGCCCAGGCCCGGACAATCAACCCACCGGCGCACCGGTGAAGACTTACGACTACACGCCACGTGCCGGCGGCGCTGATTTCGATGATTCGAAATGGCAAGTCATTGACGCGACGACGCTCAATGCTCGCCGCTCGACCGGCCGGCTTTGCTTCAACTGGTATCGCATCAAAGTTACGATTCCGGAACGCATCGAAAATTTTGATCCAACCGGCGCGACGGTGGTTTTCGAGACCGCGCTGGATGATTACGCCGAAATTTGGGTTGACGGCGAATTGTCGCGCGCGCTCGGACAAATGGGCGGCTCGGTCATCAGCGGCTGGAATGCGCCAAATCGTCTCGTCGTTGGCCGCAACGTGAAACCCGGCCAGCAAATTCAACTGGCAATTTTTGGCGCCAACGGTCCGCTCTCAAATCCGCCGACGAATTTTATTTGGATGCGCTACGCTAAGCTTGATTTCTACAAAAGCGCGGCGCCGGCAGTTCCGCTCGCGTTGACAACGGCGGAAGTGAATGTCGAAATCGTCCGTCTCGATCCGGCGATGGATGCGATTGTCGGCCCGAATCCCAAAATCTTCAAACTCGCGGAAGGTTTCAAATTCACGGAAGGGCCGGTTTGGGTGCATGAAAAAAATTACTTGCTCTTCAGCGATCCGAATAGCAACATTATTTATCAATTCTCGCCGAACGGCAACAATGCCGGCACACTCGCAGTTTTCCGCACGCCGAGCGGCTACGCCGGAGCGGACATTGCCGAATACGGTCAGCCCGGCTCAAACGGTTTGGCCCTCGATGCGCAAGGTCGCTTGACCATCAACGAGCATGGCAATCGTCGCGTGTCGCGTGTGGAGCAAGACGGCAGCGTGACGGTGCTCGCCGATCGCTACAAAGGCAAACGCCTCAACAGCCCGAATGATTTGGTGTATCGCTCGGATGGCGCGCTGTTCTTCACCGACCCGCCGTTTGGCTTCCCCAAACTCTACAAAGATGCGCGCAAGGAGTTGAAGTTTAGCGGCGTGTATTCGCTGTACAAAGGAAAACTGCAATTGCTCAATAGCGAAATGAGCGGGCCTAACGGCATCGCGCTTTCGCCCGATGAAAAATATTTATACGTGGGCAATTGGTATGACGCGAGTCTTTATACCAACGGCAAAGCCGATGAGAAAAAGATCGTCGTCATGCGCTTCGAAGTGAATGCCGACGCGACGGTATCGAATGGCAAAGTTTTCTTTGATATGACCGGCGCCAAAGGCGAGGATGCGATTGACGGCATCAAAGTGGATCAACGCGGCAACTTGTATGTTTCCGGCCCGGGCGGTTTATGGGTGATCTCCGCGGAGGGCAAGCACCTCGGCACGATCAACGCGCCGCAGCACATTCACAACATGGCGTGGGGCGAGGAGGATAATCAAACGCTCTATCTCTGCGCGCGCCGCGGGTTGTATAAGATGCGACTGAATATTCCCGGCTCACCGGCGATCACGCCTTCGATGTCGAGCCGATGATAAGGAGAATGAAGATGAAAAAGCTTTTGTCGATTCTTGGGATGGCGATGACAATGATCGCCATCTCTTCCTCGGTGCGCGATTTAGCGGCGCAGCCGGGGCACTACAAAACGCAACCCGCGAAGATCATCCGTCTCGATCCCGCGTTTGATCGCCTCGTGCCGAAAGACGCGGTGTTGGAAAAAATTGCGGACGGCTTCTCATGGGTCGAAGGCCCGGTGTGGAATCGCACCGAAGGCTATCTGCTCTTTTCCGACATTCCGAACAATGCGGTGATGAAGTGGAATGCCAAAGAGGGCGCGAGTTTGTTTTTAAAACCGAGCGGCTACACCGGCACCGCACCGTTTGCCGGCGTCGAACCCGGTTCCAACGGCTTGACGTTCGACCGCGAAGGCCGGCTGGTGCTGTGCGAGCACGGCGACCGTCGCGTCGCGCGGCTGGAAAAGAACGGCACGAAAACCACGCTCGCGGATCGCTATCAAGGCAAGCGTCTCAACAGTCCGAACGATGTGATTTTCAAATCCAACGGCGATATGTATTTCACCGATCCACCGTTTGGCTTGCCGAAAGCTTTTGACGATCCCAGCCGCGAAATGGATTTCTGCGGCGTGTATCGTTTGAGCAAAGACGGCAAGCTCACATTGCTCACCAAAGAACTCGGCGCGCCGAACGGCATCGCGTTTTCACCGGATGAGAAGAAGCTGTATCTCTCCGACTACAAGCGCGCCGCATGGCTAGTTTACGATGTTAAAAACGATGGCACCATCGCCAACGGTCGCACGCTCTACGATGCGGCCGAGTTCAAAAAGAATCGCCCCGGCAGCCCGGACGGCATGAAGGTGGACGCGCACGGCAATATTTTCGGCGGCGGGCCTGGCGGCATTTATGTCTTTTCGCCGGAAGGCAAACATCTCGGCACGTTTGATTTCGGCGTACCCACGGGCAATTGCAATTGGGGCGAAGACGGCGCGACGCTGTTTATCACCTCGAATACGGCAATTTATCGCATCCGGCTGAATACGAAGGGCGCGGGACTCTAATAAAATGGAGTATTAAGTGGATGAAGTAACGGGACTTTTTAATCACGAGGTGGATGCCACCCCACACTCGCCCAGCGTCGGCGGGCATGAATACGAACGGGTGCGTTTAGTTTGAGGGCCAGGATAGTCGCTCGACCGATGGCCGTTGACCCAACAATTTGCGTACCATTTTCAATCCAAGCAAAGTGTTCTGCCCAAACCTGAGTGCGTGGATTGAAAAGTGGAACTTCCGTCTGCGTGACGGGATCTTTGGCATGAGTTTGACTGCCTTTATGGTTGTTGCAGAGCAAACAAGCAAGCCAAAGATTTTCTTCGGCAGAGGAGCCATCCGCAGCCTCAGGAATGATATGTTCAACATGCAGGGGATAGCCAACTATGTCTTGAAGAGTTTGGCAGTATCCGCAGCGGTAGCGAGCGGCTTCGGCGACACGTTGACGAACGGATTCCGGGATATAGGTTTTGCTCATGGCACTTCTTTGAGCACCACTGGATCGGACATGTCATAGCCACGGCTTTGGAGCAACACGGCGGCCTGGCCGCGCCTTAGAATAAGGGACTGATAGTCTGCCGTTAATTGATCGAGAGTCTTTTGTTCCTCCGCAGTCAGTGCTTCCCGTCCCTTTTTAGCCAGCAGAGAATCCGTTTGTTGATAGTGCTCTGGTGGCAGCGTTTCACGAGCGATTTTCCATAATTCCGTATCGCTTAGAAAAGCCAAATCAGCCAGATTATCAGCTAATTCTTGCGGCAATCCGACCAAAGGCGGCAGGGCGGTAGCGACGGCGTCGACTAAGACGTCTTCGAGGGAACGACGCAACGTCAAGGCCATGCGCTCAGCCTTTCGATAAAGCGTGTCAGGCAAATATAAAGTTATCGGTTGTCCCATGGCTGTGTCTCGCAATTGAAATAAGGCTTTAGTGATGCAAATTACGAAAGAGAAGTCTTTGATTTTTGAAGTTGTAATTGCTTTAAAGTAGCAAAATTTTCATTCAAAAGCAAGCAATAGAAATTTGGCTTAATATGGATTACTGGGTTGGTAAACTCTTTAACGCTCAATAATCCAAAAGCTGAACATTTGCAAGGCCGACGCTCAAATTATACAAATGTGAGAGTTGTTTGCGCCATGCATCCCAAAACTTTAGGAGACAAAACATGTTGACCAAAAAAATTTTGACGTTGAGCTTTGCCGCGCTGGCGCTCTTTTCAACGCGCGCGCTGAGCCAGGATCCGGTTCCACTCTATCCGAAGAACTACACGGTTCTTTTGGAAAACGATCGCGTACGGGTGATCGACTTCGTTTTGAGGAAGGGTGACACCGAAGACTTCCACTCGCATCGTCCCCACGTGGCGTACATTCTCACCGGCTTCAAGATTCGCTTCACATTTCCGGATGGCCGCACGGTGGTTCGCGAAACGAAAGCGGGCGACGTGCTGTTCAGCGAGGCGGTGACGCACTCGCCGGTGAATATCGGCGACACCGATGCGCACGGTATTATGGTGGAGCTAAAAGAGCAGAGCGGAATGGGTAT
>JABWAN010001151.1 GCA_013361015.1 Candidatus Zhuqueibacterota bacterium
ATGCCAATCGCTCCGAGCTGCCCGCCTTCGCGTTGCATGGGAAGATTGAGATAGCCCGGACCGAGCTGTTCAGCATTGCCCCCCAAGCTTGCCATCAATAGCGCAGGCAGTTGCTGATGGCGAATTAAAAAATACGGAACGACTTCGTAATCTCCCGGGGGCAGGGGCCGGGTTAGGAAATTGAAAGACATGCTGCGCTTCACCGCGGTACGGCCAATACGTTGCGTCTCAACGCCTTCCGCGTTGGGCACGGCTTCGTAGATGCCAAGGACTTCGTTCGAACCGGCGCGGCGCACGAGTACGGCGCTGAGCAATCCAGCGAGCGTATTTGGAAAAACCACGGTGGCAGTATCAATGGTTGCCTCCAACGTGGTTTCCACATTGATGGTACCGGCGTAGGAAGCTGCAACTGTGGCCGGAATGACCTGTGTGCTGATGCGCAGAAACCTTTCCAAAACCTTCGCGTTCCGAAGCTCGCCGTTCCGGTCGAGTTCGCCTTGATCGTATACAAAGGTGCCGTTGCGCGTCACAATCGCAGCGGTCTTCAGGGTGTAGTTCGCCAAAAAGAAGTAAAGCTGAAAAACTCCAGTAGCGCCGCTGCTGCCCTGGCTCGCTGCCGGCGGCAAGGTTACGGTAAATTTGCCATTCGAATTTGCACGGGCGCCGAGATTAAATCCTTCCAGCCAAACGTAAGCGCCTTCTGCGCTCGCGCCGTTGCTGAGGTTGATCTGGCCGTGCAGCGAGCGCGTTCCACCGGAAATGTTATCATCACCGCCGAACGGATTTTCGATGCAGCTAAAAAATAGCGCGCCGAATGCGGCGATGAACACAAGGCTGTTCTTCATGTTGCCCTCGTTCAATACTGTGCGCCAACGGTAAGATAATAACGGCGATCGCGAATCGCGATGCCTTCCAACACCAAATCGGAATTGTTCAGGAGATTTCGTCCACTGGCGTTTGCGAAAAGCTTGAGTTTGTCGATGGTGAAGGACTTGCTGAGGTGCAAATCGAGATTCGAGAATGCCGGCAATATAACATCGGCAAACTGCCGCCGCGCAACATTGGGTGTGCCTTGCGGCTCCGTCTTGACGACGCGTACGCGCCCGACTTGCTCGCCTTCTTTGAAGAGATGCAACTGAAAGGCATAACCGGCATGATCAACGATGAAGTCAAAAGTGCGCTTCAGGTCGGATTTGAATGGAAACGCGGCCTTATCGGAAATGAAGAAGCGCGACAACCCAACTTCCGCGGTGACTTTTTTGTGGAACAAGAACACGCTGCCCTTGCCCTCCAAACCGGAGATGCTCGCCGTTGCAGCGTTATCATAAAAAGCGATGGGAATGCCCGGCGTCACCAACAGCCGGAATTTGTTGTCATAGTGATTCTGAAAATAATTTCCGCGCAGTTGCCAGCCATAAATCGAACGATGGCTGCGCACGTCTTTGGAGATCAGCAGGCCAAGCTCGAGACTGTTGTTTCTTTCCGGGTTGAGGTTGGGCGTGAATTCCGCCTCCAGTGTGAGCAGATCCGGCGCGCTGATTTGTTGCAAGAGCGTGGGAAATTTTACGTTCGAGCCAAAATTCAAAAACGTGTTCAGTGTGAGGTTTTCACGATACCCCGACAAGCTCAAAGAGCATTTGAACATGGATTCGCGCCAATCGTTGTCGTGAAAAAGGCCGGCCTCCGGCAACACGGAGCCATCGCCGCCGCG
>JABWAN010000117.1 GCA_013361015.1 Candidatus Zhuqueibacterota bacterium
TAGAAGTCTTAGCCTTCGATCAAGAAATGGGGCGATTGGTTTATAAACGCACGGGTGGTCCGTTGCCGGGCACCAGCGAATGGTCGCTTACTAAAACTGCTTCGGGCACGAAAGTGGTTTACACGAATTACTATCAGCACGATTTGACCTCGACGGTGCTAAGTTCGATCACGCGTGCGATGGAGCGTTTTCTGAACGACATGCGCAATGCGATTGAAAAAGAAAAAAGCTGAAGCACAACGATACATTCCTCCACACCGCATTCACTGCGAAGGCCCGCCAACGCTGTTTAATTCGCGGCCACTCGCCGTTTAGAAATCTTCCTTTTAAAACGCCTCTCATAAATCCCACGACCACGAATAAGACAAGCGCACCTGCCGGTCTTTTTGGATTTGGCCTTGTACGAAGCGCGCATCTGCTTCGCGGACGCTGAACTCCACGCGATGCGCATTCTCGCGATAGAGCGAGGCGCCGAAGTATTCCAACCCGAATGACCATTCGCGCATTTCCGGAAAATCTTTTTGCACGTCGTGCTCGTCGCGTTCGCCGAACTCGCCTAAACGCACGCCGATTGCTCCGCGGCCATAGGCACGAAATTTCCCCACGGTCAATTGCGCACGCCCGCCGTAAAAAAGACTGGCAATCGTAAACGCGCGCTGGCCATGGCGCGCTTCATAAGTTGCCGCTTCAATGCGCGCATGCTCGCCGAAATACAAACCCGAACGATAATAGCCGTTGCCAATCGTCATCAGCTTCAACCCTGCGGAGAGCGGACCCTTGTCACCTCCAGCTTCGATCTCAATCGCGGAGAGCGTCGTCGCATAGGCATCGTTGCGCCAATCGAGCGCCTGCACCTTTACGTAATCGCCTTGACGATAGTAGCGTGCAATCGCCGCCAATGCTGCTCCGCCTTGTATGCGTTTCGCCACTTTGCCTTCGTTATCAAAAAATTGTAGGTGAAAGGGTAGAAAGGCATAGCGCTGCGTATAAAGCTCGGAACGCCGCGGCGCTTCGTGATTGCCCGCAAGCTGCAAATCGACGCCGCGACCAAAGCCGTCATCCTCCATTACACTCCCCGAACGAAACACGGCGAGAAAGAAACGTTCGCTGCCGGAATATAGTTCGGGATAGCTCGGACGATAGGCCGCGCCGCTTTGCCATTGCGCAAACGTCGCGTTAAACGCCTCTGCGCGTTCTGCTGTTGGGGTTTGATTAGAAGCGTACTTCTGGAAAGCTTTTTCTTTGAGCGCGGCAATCTCTGCTTGCGAATTGCCGCGTGTTTGTGCGCGTGCGATTTTTTGTTCGAGATTGATATACAAATTCTGCAGACGCCGCTTGTCGCCGATGTCGTTCTCTGAGATGGCGGGCGGCGACGCCACTGCCGGAATTTGTTGCAGCGCTTCGCGATGCCGCGCTCGCGCCGACGCTGATGCACTTCGCAACGCCTCGAATTGCTGACGCTCGTTTTCGGAAAGCAGCTTCATGCCACCGAACTCTTCGCGCACCATTGCCATGAATGCACGAAGCGCTAGCGAGTCGTTCGGTGTCATGGGAGCATTCGCGTGCGTTGAAAAATTTTCGAGCAGGGCCGCGGGATAGAGCGGGCGCGCCTCTTCGAACCATTCCACCACTTCGAAGGGCGGCGCGATTGACATCGTATCAAGCCTCGTCGCAATGCCCGCGGCTTGCGCCACTTGATCGGGCGAAATCGAAGCGCCGGTAAAAGAGGAACTCGTGGAAAATTTGATATCAACAAAACTTTGATACGCCAACTCGCTGCACACGATGGCGTCGAGCGTGTTCACGTCAAAGCGGAAGTCATACGGCTTGCCGTATTGCAAGAGCGCGAGCGCCATAAAGCGCGCCATTTGCGCACGAGATTCTTCGGCACGGCGCGCATCTTCACGCAATCGCGTCGCAACGAAGTCATCAATATAAAAGAAATGCTCGAACGGATTCATCGTCACTCCGCCTTCGTGGGCCGCGAGCGTTTGCCCGTCGCGCAAAGCTTCAATGACGTTGGCGTGCTCATACTTGAGGCGATAGAGCGCTTCGCAGAGCAATGGATTGAGCGGTTGGCCGTTGAAGGTTCTATTCCCAATGCGGCGGCGCATGATCGCATAGCGCAGCCATTGTTCTTTTTCATTGAGGCTCTCCAACTCGCGCGCGTACTCTGCCAATGTGCTGTCGATCTGATTTGCATTCATACTCGAAGCGGCTTGCTGCATTTCCGTGGTGGCAAACACGCCGAGTTGCTGCAACGCTTCATAGCTCTCCAAATAGATCGCGACGTGGCCGAGATAGCCGGGGATGAGTTTGTCCGTAATTGCGAAACGCGTTTTCTCGAATAACAAATCACCGGCTTTGAGGCGACTTGAAATGGCATCGACCATTGCGGGATGCACGCCGTGCAACTCTCCGGCGGGATGCGGATAGTATTTGTAAAATGCCGGCAGCGCGTGCCCGCGCGATTCGCCGAGGCCGAGTGCATTGAAGACGCGAAACAAATTTGTGCCCACGAAATTGCCGAAGAACTGCGAAAAGTTGTGGATCGTGCGTGCCGTCAAATCCGTTGCGGGATCAAGCGTTGCGCCGAAAGCCGCGAGCGAGTTGTTCCAAAGGACTACAATGTCACTTTGATTGGCAACGGTCTTGAGCGTGGGATCTTGCAACAAACTCGTCGCGCGTTGCTGCGACGCTGCGGGCAAAGCGCGTCGGGCGTTTTCTCTTTTTAATTGAAAATAGCGTGCGCGTGTGCGTTGCCGCCGCTGTTCATTAAAATAATCCGCAATCATGCGCTCGAAGAGGCCGTATTGCAGTCCAAAGGATCGGTTGCCCTCGTTCAAACGATTCTTCACCACCACGGAATTGCCCGCTGCGTTTTGCAGAGAGTCCGTGAGGTTATAAACCGCGCGCTCGGCTTCAAGCAATGTGAGCAGCAACGCAAGTTGCTCAAGCCTTGCAGCCTCCTTATTTGTGGCTCCGGACCACTTCATGAATTTTTCGGCAGACAATTTTCGAATCGGCTCATAGCGCTCGGAAAAGGCGAGCAAGCGTTGATAGCTTTGATTGAGTTGCGCCATTTCGTGCGCCCATTGCGCTTGGGTTGTCGCGCCCAATGTGCTGTTCTCGCCCGTGGCTCGCGCCTCGCGCCACGCTTTGACGTAATTCGTGAGCGGGCGGGCGGCTTGTTCGGCGGCAATTGTGATCGCACTCGCAGTTTGCAAATCTTTGCGCCAATCTTCGGTTTGTGCGAATGCAATTGAAGCGAGTAAAGTGAGCGTGAAAAACAGAGCCGGTATCAAAGAAGAAGAGGTTGCATGACTCTGCGCGACACCCCCCTGGCCCTCCTCAAGGGGGGAATTTTCTTGCTGGGCGTCTCCCGCTTCGATCCTTTCTCGAAGGGGAAAATCTTTGTGTGAGGTGCGAGCGCGATCATTCCCCCCTGGAGGAGGGATAAAGGGGGGTGTTGAGGCGCTTGCGAAACGCTCAGGGCTGCGAGCCTGTTTGTGTGAAGAGTTTTTGACCGCATTTTCAATCTTCGCGCGATGCTCCTCAATCAACTCGCGCTGCTCGGGCCAGAAGACATTGGTGAGGGCATCGAGCGGGAGCCAGGCGAGCGCGTCGTGATTGTGTGAATCTGTGGGCGTGGCGTGCGTTTGTGCGGTGCAGAAAAGAAAGTAGTGCGTTTCCTTCCACGAGACCTTGTCGAAATCCAATCTCGCCTTCGTGCCAAGTTTATCCAACAGAGTCAACTCGGTGAGTCCGGTTTCTTCCGCGATTTCGCGGCGTGCGGCTTGTTCCAATGTTTCGCCGTCATCCACGTGGCCTTTGGGCAGAACGTAACCGTGAAGATCGCGTTCGGTGGTGAAGGCGAGATAGATGCGCCCATGCTCGACGCGCGCGACGACTCCGCCCGCGGAGACGTGCTCCGGAATTCCTGCCGGGCGTTGATACCACGTTTGGTCGATGAGCATGAAGGTCCTTTTCTGTATTTGCTTGCGGAACGCGGCATTATGCAAAAGCGCGGCAAAAAAGCAACAGAGGTAATCCGCAGATGACGCGGAGTGGCGCAGATAAATGAATCTCGATACATCTGCGTTACTCTGCGCCATCTGCGGAGGTTTTCCTTTAAACGTGCATCAATAAAAAGAAGAAGGAAAATTTTTGCTTTTTGAAATCCGCGCAGCGCTTTAAGTCAGCTAGGCCGGCTAGCCACCTCGGTAAACAAGCGCAGAAGAACGCCAATACGCGCAGCGACAGAACATAAAAAAAATCTCTGCAGGTGTGCGAGCGATTAGAGTTGGCTGTCTGCCGTCGTTTCTTCTATGCCAAGCTCGACAACGGTGACGACATTGCTTGGCAGCAGCTCGTGCGCATGTTTTTGGATCTTCGCGATGGCATGCACGAGATCTTCCAAGTCACTCTCCGTGCCGAGCAAAATGTTTTGCGCGAGCCACACCGCTTCTTCGTCGCAAGCTTTCTCACACACGGGCAGCACAAGTTCGCTGTAGTTGCGGTCTTCGATCCAGGGATATTCGCGGGGATCGAGCGCGAACATTTTTTCGCGATACAGCGGAGTGTAGCCTTTGTATGCGGGAATGCCTTCGGCTTGCAACGCTGCGAGAAATTTTTCGCGTGGGAGGTTGTCGAACGCTTCGGCGTCGTAGCGGAAGATGTAAAGATGGCGGCTGTGGCGCGTGACGCCGGGATGCACGATGAGTGGGCGAATGCCGGGCAACTCGCAGAGGCGTTGATCGAGATAGTCTGCGTTGTGATCGCGCAAGTGCATGTCGTCTGCAATGGTCGCGAATTGTGAGAGCAGAATGGCCGCGGACCATGCGGTCATGCGGTGATTGGAGCCGAGCACGCGATGTTCGTACCATGCGCCTTCGGGCAAGCGGCCGCAGTTGTTGTATGAGAAGCAGCGGTCGATAATCTCCTTCGAGTTCGACACGATCGCGCCGCCTTCGCCGGCGCACATGTTTTTGGAAGATTGAAACGAAAACACTCCGACGTTGCCAATGGCGCCGACGCGGCGGCCGCGCCATTCCGAGCCGTGCGCTTGCGCCGCGTCTTCGATGACGGGCAGATTGTGCCGCGCTGCAATGGCGAGAACCGCATCTAGGTCCGCGGGTTGTCCGGCGATATGCACGGGCATGATGGCCGCGGTGCGCGCAGTGATGGCGGCTTCGAGTTGCGTTGCGTCGAGATTGTAGGTGTTGGGATCGATGTCCACGAACACGGGCACGGCGTTGGCCATGAGCACGGCGCTCGCAGTGGCAATAAATGTGTAGGGCGGAATGATGACTTCATCGCCCGCTTTCACGCCGCAGGCTTTGAGCGCGACCCACAAACCGACGGTGCCATTCGCGCTCGCGAGGCCGTATTTCGCGTGTTGAAATTCGGCAAATCTTTTTTCGAAATCGGCGACGTGCGGGCTGCGAATGCCCCACACACCGCTTTCCCAAGCGGCCTGCAATGCGTTTAATTGTTCCGTGCGAAGCCGTGGCCACTTGACAAAAGGCTTGGTGCGCGTGGGTACGCCGCCGTTGAGAGCGAGGTGAGGCATATTGATCTCCAGTTATAACTCTGATATGTCATTTTGCAAGAATCTTTTCTGTACTCGTCACTCCTCATATTTCAGAAGTGCTGCGAGCACGAGGGAAGTTCCTTCCAGGATGACAGCGATGAGGGTATTTTGAGAATAATCGCAGGGCAAAGCTAGGAAATCCGCATGCTTTGTCAAGTTGTTTTTCCCGTGGGTAGGGTCTCGGTTCGGAGTGCGATTCGACGTTGTAGAGACGAGTCGGCGACTCGTCTTTGCTCACCGAAGATAAAAACTGATACGCAGATTGAGACACTTCCTCCGCGTGGGAGTATGTCATTCGTAAGAATTTTTCGATGTGCTGGAGATCATCGCCAGTGTTGCAAAGGATTCCTTCGGTATGACACGTGAGGAGGAAGGGGAGAAAAGGAACACGCCGGGTTTGAAAACCCAACCTAGGCGGCGGGAGGCCATTGCTTTGAAGTCCGCTAGCGCGAAGAAACAAAGGTCGGGTCAACAAGCAAAGAAGAACCCTCGGTGGAGCAGCGACAAACCATAAACCATGCGCTCAGGATCGTTTCGAGGGCAAAAAATAAAAAAACGACTCAGCTCGGCTCCGCAGAGTTGCTTTTTGGAAATCGGCCTATTATATTGGCCGCGCATTTCGAACGCTATCTGCATTTCTTTCGTCACACCTCCAACTCGTCGCGAAGTTCATTACGCAGCGTTGTCATAAAACTTTGGCAGAATAATTTGACGGCAGAATCATTTCAAAACATTCTGCCGGCAAATTATTCTGCCCGTTGTTTATCGAACCTCTTCTCGGGAGCACTCTTATGGAAAAAATCACGACCCGCGCGCAGGAAGAAATCAAATCCGGTCGCGTTACGCCCGCGCAATTCAAGCCTTCGAACGAAAGCAGCGAACGCGAACTGACGCGCGACGAAGTGCTCGCTTTGCGCAATGAGTACATTCCCAATGTCGTGTTCAAATATTATCGCGAGCCGATCAATCTCGTGCGCGGGGAGATGCAATATCTTTATGACGACACCGGCCGCCAATACCTCGATGCCATCGGCGGCATCGTCACCGTGAGTGTGGGCCATTGCCATCCCGAAGTGATTGCGAAGACGAAAGCGCAGATCGACAAGATTCAGCACACGACCACGATTTATTTGCACCCCGCGATGCCGCTGCTCGCGAAGAAGCTCGCGGAGAAAATGCCGAGCGCGGATTTGAAAGTGACGTTCTTCACGAACTCCGGCAGCGAGACGAACGATCTCGCGCTCACGCTTGCGCGTTTGTTTACGGGCAATCTCGATGTGATCACGTTGCGCAATGGTTATCACGGCGCGAGCCTCGCGGCGATGAGCGTGGTTGGACATAGTACGTGGAAATATCCAGTTCCAACTTCCGGCAACGTTTTTCACGCCATGCCGGGCTATTGCTATCGCTGCCCGTTCAATCTCACGTATCCGAGTTGCGACGTGCATTGCGCGCGCGACGTGGAGAGTGTGATCAAATATAGCACGAGCGGAAAGATCGCGGCGTTTCTCGCGGAGCCGATGCAAGGCGTGGGCGGCACCGTGACTCCGCCGCCGGAATATTTTAAGATCGTGTATGAGATTGTGAAAAAGTACGGCGGTTTGTTTATCGCCGATGAAGTGCAAACCGGTTTCGGCCGCACAGGCACGCATTATTGGGGCATTGAAAATTGGGGCGTGACGCCCGATGCGATTTCGATGGCAAAGGGCATCGGCAACGGCATTCCGTTGAGCGCGCTCACCACGCGTAAAGAGATTGCGGATTCGATGCTGGGAAAGATTTGGTTCAACACGTTCGGCGGCAATCCGGTTTCGATGGTGCAAGGCCTCGCCACGCTCGAAGTGATCGACAAAGAAGGCATTCAAGCGAACGCGCTGACGGTCGGAAATTATTTGAAAGACAAGCTCACAGGTTTGATGGACAAGCACCGTCTCATCGGCGAAGTGCGCGGCATGGGTTTGATGCTCGGCGTGGAGTTGGTGAAAGATCGCAAAACGAAAGAACCGGCCACGAGCGAAACCGCGGAGGTGATGGAACGCACGAAGAACTACGGCCTGCTCATTGGCAAAGGCGGCTTGTTCGGCAACACCCTGCGCATCAAACCGCCGATGTGCATTACGAAGAGCGACGCGGATTTTCTGTGCGAGACGTTGGATAAGGTGTTGGGGGAGGTTGAGGTGATGGCGAAGTAATCAAAAGGGGGGAGAGCCAATGACGGACTTGCTGCTTTATCGAAAGAGAATCGCCCGCTTTCAACGCCGCGATTTGATACGGCTGTGGCGAGAGATTCAAAAAGGCGATACGCCCAAGTGGGAAACGGGAAGGGCTTTCGAATATCTCGTGCTCAGAGCATTCGAGCTTGAAGGCGCGGAGGTGCGCTGGCCGTATTCCGTGCGCATCGAAGAGGCGGAGCTTGAGCAGATCGATGGCGTCATATACTCTGACGGGCTTGCCTATTTGATCGAGTGCAAGGATGTTGCAAAGCCGATTAACGTCGAAACCATTGCCAAGCTGCGCAATCAGCTTTTGCGACGACCCGCAGCAACGGTGGGATGTGTCTTCAGCCGCAGCGGATTCACTTTGCCCGCCGTGACATTGGCACGCTATACGGCTCCGCAAACCATCCTGCTTTGGAATAGTCACGACGTGGAATATGGGCTGAAAAACAAATGCATGCGCCGCAACTTGGAAGCAAAGTATCGTTATTGTGTCGAACAAGGTTTTCCCAGTTATAACATTCGTGAAGTGAGGTCGCTATGAAACAGGCATATGTGGTTACCGAAGGGGAGCGAGACATTGAAATTCTCAAAAAGCTGCTTGCCAATCCTCTCATCAAACAAACCGTTTTTGCGCCCGGGATAGAAACCTATGGCGCGATGTCCCTGGCAAGCACGCTGTTGTCGACGCGAAGAAAGCCGGTGGTGCTCGTCGTTGACACGAACACACGTGACGAGAGCGCGATTTATGAAAAAGTAGATACGCTGCGCTATCTGCTTCGCCAGGCCGCTGCCGATGTTCCGTTTAAAGTTTTGCCCGCCATCCCAGAAATCGAAGCGGTGTTTTTTGAAGACAGAAATTTTGTCGAGCGCATCATTGGCAGAAAGTTTTCAGACTTGGAATGGAAATTCGCCAAGTTGAGCCCCAAAGAAGCGTTGACGACTTTTTTGGGCGCACCGGAGCAGCTTCACAAAAAAATCCTCAGCCGCATGACGAAGGAAGACGTTCGCGCGCTCCAACACCACAGCCTGATCGTTGAGTTGAGTGAGTTTCTTGAGTCCGCCTTGGCGAATGGGGCGAGTCGGCGGGCGGAGGCGTATGCGTGAGCAAAGTATTCGGCTAATGTGATGTTGAGGCTGCTGGAAAAGCGGTTGGTGATAATGAGCGCCACCAGATTTTGGGATGAGACGTTGAAAGAAGTTGTGAATGAGATTGAATCTTCATAAGCACAAGCGAAACGATGAGGGCATACAAGTTCCGCACGGTGGAAAACCTCCACTTCGTTATTGATATCATTTTCAACAAAAGGCTTTTTTGCTGTTACTCAAATCAACTCAACGACATCCGAGAGGCTGATGTTCGCGTTGGCAAAGATCAAGGCCGTGAAGTTGAGATTTTTGAGTTCGGCAATGAAGTCACGAAGCGGCTTCGAGAACTGCGCGTCTGTTCTCTCAGCAAATCTTTCAACAACCACCTCCTTTGGGCGCACTACGCTGGCGGATACACAGGTGTCGCAATCGAAGTCGAGTTGGAAGATCGTGACGTCACCGATGTGAGCTACGATGACAATTTCATCTTTCTTTCGGATTTCATAGCCAAAGGTTCTGCTGAAGATGCTGCGCGCCAAGTTTTGACGAAGAAGTATAAAGCGTGGAGCTATGAAGAAGAAGTTCGGCTTATAACCAAGACCGAGTTTTATCCGCTGGCCTATCCGATCTCTCGCGTTATAGTCGGATCGCGCACGAATCCCGCTCTGGTAAGTGCTCTACACTTGATGTGCAGCCACTTCGGAATCACTCTGGATCGGATGGTGATCGCAGACTGGGGCATATACACTGTTGGTGCGCAGCCATTGCATCTATGACATTTGCAAACGAGTCGCGTAAATACAGAATGAAGCTAAAACTTTCTGGATAAAAACACTCAATCGACCCCATGCCCCAATACCTCGCCTTCCTCCGCGCCATTAATGTTGGCGGCCATACGGTGAAGATGGATCAGCTTCGCCGGTTGTTTGAAGCGCTCGGGTTCGCCAACGTCGAAACGTTCATTGCCAGCGGCAATGTCATCTTCACGTCGCCCTCGAAAAGCACAAAGGCGTTGGAGAAGAAGATCGAAAAGCATTTGCACGAGAGCCTGGGCTACGAAGTCGCGACGTTCATTCGAACCACTGCGGAGCTTGCGGTGGTCGCGCAGTACAAACCTTTCAGCGCAACTGAGCTGAAT
>JABWAN010000118.1 GCA_013361015.1 Candidatus Zhuqueibacterota bacterium
TCAAGGGCATTGAATATTGCGAATTGAAAATTTTCAATTTCAAATTTAAGATGTCTTTAGCTAAAGGAGGAATCGTGCCCAACGAGATCGCGCTCCAACAAATTACCGAAACACGCAGTGAAATGGTGGGATCCGATTTATACAACGAAGATCTCGCGCCCACGACCATGGCGCAGCGCAAATGGTCGATGTGGAATATCGCTTCGTTGTGGGTCGGGATGGCGGTGTGTATTCCTACCTACATGCTCGCTGCGGGCTTGATCGACAGCGGCATGAGCTGGCAACAGGCGTTGTTCACGATTATTCTCGGAAATATTATCGTGCTCGTGCCGATGGTGCTAAATGCCCATGCCGGCACGAAGTACGGCATTCCGTTTCCGGTGCTGTTGCGTGCTTCGTTCGGAACGATTGGCTCCAACATCGCGGCGCTCATGCGCGCCATCGTGGCGTGCGGTTGGTTCGGCATTCAAACGTGGATCGGCGGCAGCGCAATTTACGCTCTGCTCGGTGTGTTGTTCGGTTTGAAGCCCGGCGTTGACGATCAAGTCATTTCCTGGCTCGGCATCTCCTTGCCGCAGTTCGGCTGCTTTATGATCTTTTGGCTCATCAACGTGGCCATCATTCTCGCGGGCATCGATTCGATTCGCTGGCTCGAAACGCTCTCCGCGCCGTTTTTGCTCGCCATCGGTTTTGGTTTGTTGTATTGGGCGATTGACGCCGCGGGCGGATTGGGATTAATTCTCTCCGCGGAAACAACGGCGAAAGTGAAAAGCTCGGCGAGCACCACAGACGTTTCTTTTTGGAAGATCTTCTTTCCGTCGCTCACCGGTATGGTGGGATTTTGGGCCACGCTCTCGCTAAACATTCCCGACTTCACGCGCTATGCGCGCACGCAGAAGGATCAAATGCTCGGCCAGCTTATTGGCTTGCCCACCACGATGGGCATTTACGCCTTCATCGGCATCGTAGTCACGTGCGCAACCGTCATCATCTTCGGCCAGGCGATTTGGGATCCGGTGCAACTGCTCGCGCGTTTTGATGCGCCGGTTGTCGTGATTCTTTCGTTGATCTCCATTACCATTGCAACGCTCACCACCAACATTGCCGCGAACGTGGTCTCGCCTGCAAATGATTTTTCCAACTTGCGCCCGACGCTCATTTCATTCAAAACCGGCGGCATTATCACCGCAATCCTCGGCATCGTGATCATGCCATGGAAGCTGCTCTCCAATCTCGGCAATTATGTTTTCGTTTGGTTGATCGGCTACAGCGCACTGCTCGGGCCAATCGGCGGCATCATGATTTGCGACTATTTCATTCTGCGCCGGCAGAAGCTGAAGGTGGAGGACCTCTACGCGCGCAATGGCACTTACTCTTATCGTAACGGCATCAATTGGAAAGCCGTGCTTGTGCTCTTTCTCGCCATTCTCCCGAACGTGCCCGGCTTCATCAACGCGGCCACCAAGTCCGCCATGTTCCCCGCATTCTTCGATCAGATTTACACCTATTCTTGGTTTGTGGGCTTGCCGTTGGCAGCCGGATTGTATTATCTTCTCATGAGAAAAAGTGCGGCTCGTGTCCAATAGTCGTAAAGTTGAATTTCGCTTGGGCAGGTTCGTGCATGCCTTGTGCAATACAAATCGATATCATCAAAAAAAAGGAGCCGGTATGTCGCGTTTTGTACTCCGCAGTTTATGGATGATTCTCGCCGTGAGCAGTTTATTCGCAAGCGCTACTTTTGAATTGCACGCCGCGAGCGGCCAGCAGGGAGGGAGGAAAGCCACCAATTGGCAATATGCTCCCGGTCGCATTATTGTCAAATTCAAAGCCGGCGTCAAAAACCTTCCTAATAATGCGCAGGCGCAAGCGCTGATGAGCGCGCACAATGTTTATTCCGCGCAGCCTTTATTCGAAAACGTCAAGCCGCGCGCCGCGGCAATCAGTGAACGCATCGGTTTGAATCGTATCTTCATTTTGCAGGTAGCCGAAAGCACGGACCTCGAACGCCTCGCTGAATCATTCCGGCGTAATCCGGCAGTGGAATATGCCGAACCGGACTACATTGTTCCTGCGACCGTGGTTCCGAACGATACGCGCTTTAGCCAGCAACAACATCTGCCGCAAATCAAAGCGCCGGAAGCATGGGACGTCGTCAAAGGCAACTCCGACGTGATCGTTGCCATCATCGACACGGGCACGGATTGGAATCATCCCGATCTTGCGGACAACATTTGGACGAACCCCAACGAGATTGCCGGCGACGGCATTGACAACGACAACAACGGTTTCATCGACGACATTCGCGGCTGGGATTTCGTGGATAACGGAACCAACGTCGCTGCCGGTGAAGACGGCGACAATCCCGATAACGATCCCATGGACTTCAACGGCCACGGTACCCACACCGCAGGGCTTGCGGGCGCCGTGACGGACAACGGCACCGGCGTGGCCGCCATTTCTTGGAACGTGACGGTCATGCCGCTTCGCATCGGTTGGCACACGACGAGCGGCAACGGCGTCGGCTTTTCTTCCACGATGTCGCAAGCTTTCGTATATGCCGCGGACAACGGGGCGCGGATTGCAAATTTGAGCTTTGAGAATTCATCGCCGGTGTTTGAGGGCGCGTACTATGCCTTCTTGAATGACGTGGTGGTTGTGGTCTCTGCCGGCAATGGCAATAGCGCGCCGAGCTCCACGTTGCCCAATGCGTCTTTCGCCCTTTCCGTTGCGGCGCTTGATGATCGCGATCGCAAAGCTTCCTATTCTTCCTTTGGCGAAGTGGTGAAAGTGGCTGCGCCCGGCGGCGATCAACCCGGCAACCGCGCGGGCCTTTTGAGCACCGTCTTCAACGACGGTTATGCGTCTTTCTCCGGCACTTCGATGTCTTCACCACTCACCGCGGGCTTGGCGGCGTTGGTGCGTTCGCAGCATCCCGATTGGAGTGCGGCGCAAACCATTTTCCAAGTCGTAGAAACCGCGGACAATATCGACGCGGTCAATCCGAACTATGCCGGTCAACTCGGCACGGGCCGCATCAACGCGCTGCGCGCTGTTACTGAAACCGTGACGCCGTTGCCGCGCATTACGCTCGGTGCTCGTGCTATTGATGACACAAAGGGTGGCAATGGCAATGGCGTGATCGAACCGGGCGAGAGTATCAATCTCATTTTCACGCTGCAAAACGTTTGGGGCGATGCCAGCAATCTCACCGCCACACTCACCGGCAGTGATTGGGCGGTGAACGTGGTCAAGTCGAATTCGAATTACGGCAACCTGTTCGGACTCAACGATCTTGAGAACAATCGCAAAGACAACTCCGCCGATCCCTTCACGTTGACCATCGCGCCGGAGGCGCTGCCGCACAGCGCTGCTTTTACGCTGGAGCTAAACGCAGACAACGGTTATCACGCCAGCTTTGAAGTTTCATTTGCCATTGCACCCTCCGTGTTGTTGGTGGATGACGACGACGGCGCAAACAACGTTGAGCAATACTATATCGATGTGATGGACGAGCTTGGCATCGCTTACGACGTTCACAATCATTTGACTGCAGGCACGCCCTCCGCCGCGTTCATGAGCGGTTATGCCACGGTGGTTTGGGCTTGTGAATGGACCTTTCCCGCATTGGATTCCGCGGATCGTGCGGAGTTGGCCACTTTTCTTGACGGGGGCGGCAATTTCTTTCTCTCGGGTCAAGACATTGGTTGGGATTTGTGTGATCAAAATCATCCGGGCGTGGAAAATGAATTCGACCGCTCGGGCGGCGCCTCGCTCGCTTTTTATGAAAACTATTTGCACAGTATTTACCTGTTAGATGACTCGCAATTTTCGAGTCTCATTGGCGCTGCCGGCGATCCCATTGGCGACGGTTTGACGATTGAGGTGAATCAACCCGGACGAGCGAGCACTGAGCAATACCCCAGTGAGTTGCTCCCCATCGCGCCCGGCGTGAGTGTTTTTGATTATGCCAACGGCAGCTCCGGTGCGGTGCGTTATGCGGGCAATCACCGCACAGTTTATTTTGGGTTCGGCGGCTATGAAGCCATTGTGCAAGCAGCGCAACGCAAACTCGTGCTGCCGCGTGTGATCAACTGGCTCAACGGCCTCAACATCGAGCACACGCCGCTGCGCGATACGGAAGATTCGACCAGCGCGCGCCGCGTCACTGCGCTAGTGACTTCCACCGTCAGCCCGCTTGCTACGGTCGATCTCTATTGGGACACGGATGGCGCCTTTCCTTTCCAGAAAGTGACGATGACCGGCGACGGTAGCGGCAACTACAGCGCAGACATTCCGGCGCAAGGCAACGCAGTGGTTGAATACTTCATCTTCGCGCGCAATCAGCAAGGCTTTTCCTCGCCGTTGGAAAAGTACAGCTATGCCAGCAAGGCCGATCGCGAGCCGCCGGTTTTTGCGAATCTCACGACATTGGGCAATACGGTTCGCAACGCCGGACCTTTCAATGTCACCATTGCAGTCACTGACAACATCGGAGTAGATGCCGCGTCCGTTATGGTGAATTATAGCGGTTCCTCGGGCCGCAGCGGCAGCGTGTTGTTGACTGCGGCAGGAGGGGGAGTTTATCAAGGCCAGTTCAATACCAAATTTGCATACGGAGACACGGTCACGTATTATGTCAGCGCGAATGATTTGTCGACTGCAAAGAATCGCGGGGAGAGTGAGAAGAAAAGCTTCCTGACGGGTTTCGAAGATTTCGAAGCGGATCTGAGCGCATGGAATGTGGAGGCCGATGGCTGGGGTATTTCCTCCTCGCGCAGGCTCTCGGGCAGAAATTCTGCGAACACGAATCCCGGTTCGACTTACAATCCCAGCGTGAACACTTCGCTTACACTCGCAGCCTCGCTCGATCTTTCAGATCTTTCAGTGGCCGCGTTGCGCTTTTACGAGCAACATTTCTTCGCGCCGAATCAAGAGGATTTCGGTGTGGTGGAAATTAGCAGCAACGGCGGGCAAACTTGGGCTGCATTGAGTGAAGAGCATCGTGGGCAACAGAACCAGTGGCGGCAAAAAGAATATTCACTCAATGATTTTGTCGGCGCAGGTTTCAACAACGTGCGGATTCGCTTCCGTATGCAAACTGACGCGACCGCAACTCCGCGCTTGCCCGGCTGGTTCATTGATGATGTGAGCATTCTCTCCGATGTTGGCGTGGGCGTGGAGGAGCACACGATTGCGGAGAACCTGCCCAAGGAATTTCACTTGGGGCAAAATTATCCGAATCCATTCTCGCGACAAGCGCGCAACAGCGCGCGGCACAGCGCTGCGACCACTATTCGCTTCGAGTTGCCGCAATCTGCGGAAATTGATATTGCGCTCTTTGATTTGCTGGGCCGTCGCGTTGCCACTTTGTTCGCCGGCAAAAAAATCGCGGGCGCGCACACGGTGAAATGGGCGGGCATTGATGACGCCGGCCGCGACGTGACCAACGGCATCTATTTCTATCGCCTGCACGCGGTGACCAGCGACGGACAAGAGTATCAAGAGTTGCGGCGGATGGTGGTGTTGGAATAAGGTCAAACGAGTTGCCACGCGCTTGAGAAGTGCGTGGCAACTATATAAATCGTATTGCTCGAAGTTCCCGCCGAAACTTCCACACCAAAAGATTTGGCCACCCTTCAGTTTAGTCCCTCGAATAAAAATCGCGCACCGGAATGAAACTTGTAAAAGCGCCAATTCCCACGCCGAAATCACACCCACAATCACAACTCCAAAAATCTTTCTTAAAACCGTGCGCCGACCAACTACTTCTGAGGTGGCCGATTGCAGCGAGTGGGTCACATATTGCGATTGCCTCAAAACTCCGCTTGAAATTTTGTATTTCCGGTCGTATTATCGCGAAATTTTTTCCACGATTTCGCGGCTCATCGTCATTGTTTGGAGTATCGCATGCCCTCTGCACTTACAACTCGCTGGCTTTTCATCGGGCTTTTCGCAAGTATTTTTTCTCTCACCCGCCCTCACTCTGCGCTGGCCGAAAGCACCCGCCGCAATAAACCTCGTCTCAACCACGGCACGGCCACGAGTACCGGTCTCGTGTGCGGAACTTACGAAGGCAACATGCTGGATGCGTTGATTGCAAACCGCATCCAACGCGCGCGCATTGAATCAAGTCTGCCAAAACTCTCACCGGCGCGCACTTACACGGTCGGAGACCTCGTCGTCATCGAAGATGATGGCACGCTCGTGAGCGAGCCTTCCACAAACGCTTTCGACCTCGACCAACGGCTGCTGCATTTTGCGCCCAACGCGAACGGCGGCTATGACGTCACTGCCGGAACGTTTGCCTTCGACAATACCGTGGGCGCCGTGCTCAATGCCGGAGACGACACCAATCACAACATTGCTTTCACTTCCGGTTTTTCGTTTGCCTTTGCCGGGCAAACGTGGAACAGCGTTTGGATTCGCTCGAATGGCAACGTCACATTGGGCGGCATTGGCAATCCGGATTTTTACGATCCGAATGATTTCTTCCTTGCGCTGCCGATGATTGCCCCGCTCTTTGCGGATTTAAACCCGCTCGCCGGTGGCCGCATTCATTATCGCCAAGCCGCAGATCGCTTCGTGATCACGTGGGAGAACGTGCCGGAATTCAACAACAATAATTCGAACACGATGCAGTTGACTCTGTTTGCGAGTGGCGCATTCGACATTGCTTATAACGGCGTGGGCCTCGTCGTGCCGATCAACGGCGAGCCTACGCTTGTGGGCTTGACCAAAGGCAATCCCAGTGCAGCGTTGCAATCCGTGAATTTGAGCAACCTGCCCATCAACGGCTCCAGTGCGGGCGCGCTCTTCGAGGCCTTTGAGCAAATCGTGTTTCGTGAGGTCGATATCGTGGCAACAGCTAAACGCTTTTATGCGGTGCAGCCCGATAGTTTCGACCAGTTGGTGTTGCTAACTGATTTCGATTTGCTCGGCGCAGATTTCGCCGCTTTGTACAATGGTGTGCGCAATGAAGTGCTCGGCTTGGGCATGAACCAGTATGACTTCACTTCGCAAGTTGGCAGCGCCGGCCGCTTGCAGGGCTTTTTGCACATGAACCACCTCAACCTGTGGCCTGATGATCCGAACACTCCGACCCCGATTGTCTTCAATGCCAGCTATCTCGATGTGCTCGGGCAGGAAGCGGAGCATGAATGGGGCGCGTACGTACGTTTCAACCGCGAGGGCCAGGCCAGCGATTTGACTTTAGGAAGAGGATTGGGGCATTGGAGCTTTTTTTTGGATACGGAAGGTTCAGTGATGGAAGGCAACGGCTGGCGCGACAACAACAACGGCACGTTCACAACCGTGCGCGCCTCCGATAATTTTAGTTTGCTGGATCATTATCTCATCGGGCTGCGTCCCGCGGAGGAAGTCGCGCCGTTCTTTCTCATTGAGAATCCGAATCAAGCCTTCAACTGCTATGGGCGGAATGGGGACTGTGCCCCCGAACTTGGAGTAACGGTTTCAGGCGTCAAACGATTGATCTCGGTACACGATATCATCGCGACTGAGGGCCAGAGAAACCCGAGCGCATCTACTTCGCCGAAAGTATTTCGGCAAGGCTACATTTATCTTTTGCGCCAGGGCGCAACTGCGAGCCAGCAAAATTTGGACAAGGCCGAACGCTTTCGCGCAGCGTGGCCGCATTATTTTTCCGACCGCACCGATGGTCGAGGCATTTTTCAAACGCAACTGGGCGTAGCGCTGCCGGTGGCAACAGTCGCAGGCTTGGTGACCAGCGCGCGCAATGGCAGTGTGATCAAAAATCTCGAGGCGCGCTTGCTCGAAAAGAATTTTGTGCAGCCGGTTTATGCTGGCGGCCATTATGCGTTTCGGGCATTGGCTGCCACGGCGAACCCTGCGCCGTTGCAAGCGACGATTGTGTTGCGTGCGTATCCTTATTTGCCCGATACCAGCACCGTGATGCTGGCATATGGCACGACCTTGCAGCACCCGCGCCAGTTGCAACCGTTGCCGCAAAGCACGTTGCAAGGAACTTTGCGCAATGCTGCAGGCGCAGGCGTGCGCGCGAACTTGACATTGTTCGTGAGCAGCGAGGTCGTTGATGATTTCACCTTGACCGCCACGAGCGATGCGCAAGGCAAGTTCGCATTCAGCGATCTTTTCATTTCTTTCCCCGGCATGATAGAGTATGATCGCCTCGTGATTGAGCCGGAGATTCCGTATCTCAGCAAAACCGTGACGAGCCTCGCGATTAATGCGGGCGCACCCACGGTGGTTGACGCCACGCTGGAGCCGGCGGATTTGTTGTTGGTGAATGACGATCCTGCAGGCGCGTTTCAGAGCTTTTATCAAACCTCATTGCAGGCGTTGGGCCTCGCGCCGTATGTATGGTCGCAAGCGCAGCGCGGAGTCGCACCGCTCAGCCAAGCGCCGTTGTTTAAAAACCGCGCGATCATTTGGTATACGGGCAATGCTTCCGGCGCAAATGTGTTGACGCAAGCGGAGCGTGACAGCCTCAGTGCGTATCTCGACCGTGGCGGCAGGCTTTTTCTCACCGGACAAAACATTGCGGAGAGTTTGAGCGGCAACGCCTTTCTCAACAATCGCCTGCACGTGAGCTTTGTGCGCAATTTGAATGACGCGATCTTGCACGGCGTCAAAGGCGACCCGGTAGGCAACGGCATTCGAAACATTGCCACTTCCGGCGCGGGTGGTGCGAACAATCAAAACTCGCGCGATCACTTGCAGCCGGAGGGCGTGGCGCAAGCGTGCGTGGTGTTCGATACCACCAGCAATGCCGTGGTGGGCGTGCGCGTGGCAAATGCGGCGACGAATTCCCGTGTGGTTTTTTTGGGATTCGGCGTTGAGGCCGTTGCCAGCCGCGCCGGTTTTGCTTCGCGTGAAGACGTGTTGCGCAGCGCGCTCGATTGGCTGAACGGCACGACCGCGGTGAAGGAGCAAGACGGCTCGCAAGATTTGCCCACAGCTTTCGAATTGAGCGCCAGCTTTCCGAATCCGCTGCACGCCGGCCTTGCCGGCGCGACGACGATCATTCGTTATCAATTGCCACCGGAAGCGTCTAGCAAGCGCGTCACGCTGCGCGTGTACGATGTGCTCGGCCGCGCAGTGCGAACACTCGTCGACGCTACATATCAGCCCGGCCAGTTCACCGCGCAATGGGATGGTTTGGATGCGCAGGGCAGTGCCGCAGTGAGCGGCGTTTATTTCTACAAGCTCGAAGCCGGTGCGCAGCAGGCCGTGCGGAAGTTGGTGTTGATAAGATAGAAGGCAAAGTGCCAAGCCGTTAACGGGTGAAAATCTTGTTTCGGGCAGTCATGCCTGTGAAAGCGGGCCTCCATGAGCTTTAAAGCTTTTGGTAGGCTCGCCTTCGTGGGCCTGACTTAAAAAATCAACCACAACGAATATCCCCGCAATTCGAAAAATCCGCCTTGCAATCCTACTTCTTGCGTCGTATCATTCGTCTTAATTGAGGACCGTCCCGATTCTTCTTTAACGGTTCAGCCACAATGATACTGTGGCTCTTGTCATGCTCTTCCTGATTATCCGACCTTCTAAATATGTTGGCTTACGGTTCAGTCGTTTTGATGCAACCACAGCCAAGCCATAGTTGAGTGGTCAAACCATCAAAACAATACCACGGCCAATTCGTGGTGGACGCCGAAAACCACACAGCCACCGTCGATCCTTTGATCACGGTGCTTTTTCTCATCTCTAACCGGAGACTTTGTTGATGCAAAAAGCCAGTGCTCGCGCCGTTCGATTCTTCATTCTGTTTTGCGTTCTTTTGCGCTTCGCTGTTGCTCCCGCCACAGCACAACCCCGAGTTGCTTCAGCTTTTGCGCCGCAAAATTCTTTGACTCTTGCCCGGCATTTTTCGCCGCAGGAGCAGGTATCGGCCTCGGCCTTTTATCAAACCTATCGCCAAGTTTTTGGCCTTTCGACTGACGATGAGTTGAAGCCGATTACGAT
>JABWAN010000119.1 GCA_013361015.1 Candidatus Zhuqueibacterota bacterium
CGACGCCAAACTCCAGAAAGTCGATTTGCTCGTCGAGCCGCTCGGATTCGAGGAGGAATTGATAGAGCTCGTACCGCTTGTCGTAGCGTATTTGCGAATCGGGCGTATCGGCAAAGGGCAAAGCTTTCTGTGTGCTGATCCATTGTGATAGTTTCGAGAGAAAACTCAAGCGCAGCAAAAAGGGATTAAAAGGCTCGATGAGAACGTGGAGCCGTGCTTTGATGAAAACGCGCTTTCCGAGCTGCGCCAGCTTGATTAACCATTTCATTATGAGAATACGCCCAAAATGGACAGAATCCAGGTGATGCGATTTACGGTTGTCGCCGATACTCAAGGGCGGAAATCTATAACGATTCGCCACAAATTCAACGGAATTCTCCTAAAAGTTTTTTCTGCGCGGCAGATCCTTCTCGCGCCTTGCGTCGTATAATGATCGTCACGCGGTTGCCAAATTGCCGGAAAAGCCTCGGCTTCCGCACCCAAAGAAATTGCAGGTACTTTTTCTCAACTTGAGTTGTGACGCAGGAGTAACGAGCCTGTTGATTTGTTCACCTCGAAAACCCCTCGGGATTTCCAGAAAAAGCGCTTGACTCTCAGAACGCGGATTTTTACTTTTGCCGCGTTCAAAAAAAGGCCTATTCAAAATCATTGTTGGAGTTTGCCTATCAGAAGTTCGCTATCGGGTGTGCGGTAATCTGTGATAGATTCGCTTTCGAAATACATGTACAGGTTGTATTCTTTCATACCGCATGCTAACGTGGCGTGGTTCGGCGTAGGCTTACTTGCAGAAACCGAAACGTAGGATTCTTGCTTGGCAGGAGAATCCGAAGGGCTGCGTTCATGAGCACCCACGTTATCGGTTTTTTTGTTTTTGAGATCAACGCAAAAATTTAACCTCGGAGGTTCCGACAATGAAAAAGCTTCTTTCTCTTCTCAGCTTGTGCGCCGTGTTTGCGCACGTTTCCAGCGCTTTTGCGCAAGGTCCGGGCAGCAGCGGCGTGCTCTTTCTGCTCATCGCGCCCGGCGCACGCGCGGCCGGCATGGGCGAATCCTTTGTCGCAATTGCGGATGACGCGACCGCGACGTATTGGAATCCCGCGGGCCTGGCATTTCAAGAACGCATGTCGCTCGCACTCATGCACTCCAACTGGCTGCCGCAATTGGCGAGCGACCTCTATTATGACTACGCCACAGTGGTCAAACCGATCAGTGGCATCGGCACGGCCGGCCTCTCCGTCACCTTCATCAATCTCGGCGAGCAAATCATCACGGGCGAAAACGACCCCACGGAATTGGGTCGTTTCAGCAGCTATGAGCTTGCCCTTGCCGGTTCGTTCGGCACGAAGATTGGCGCCAACAGCGCTGCAGGCGTGACGCTGAAATTTATCTACAGCAATCTTGCGCCCGAGTTGAACAACACCACACAAAAGGGCGACGGCAATGCCACCGCGTTCGCAGTGGATCTCGGCTATCTACACAGACATCTGCTGCTGGATCGCCTGAACTTCGGCGTGAATCTCACCAACATCGGGCCGAAGATCACTTACATCGACGCGGCGCAAGCCGACCCCTTGCCGACCAATCTGCGCCTCGGCTTCAGCTATAATCTCCTCAAGCAAGAATTCAACAGCTTGACTTTGACGACGGAAATCAATCGTCTCATTGTGGCGCCCAAACGCGAAGGCAGTGCCGATCCGGTTTACAAGGCGCTCGTGACTGCTTTTACGGACGAGCCATTGAAGGATGAGTTGAAGCACTTTATCTACAATGCCGGCGCCGAATACTGGTACAATAATTTCGTCGCGCTGCGCACGGGTTATCATTATGACCAGGTCGGACGCGTGAAATACATCTCCTTTGGCGCAGGCCTGAAATACTCCAGCCTGAATTTGGACTTCGGCTATATCTCCGCGGGCGAAGGCCATCCGCTCAGTGATACCATGCGCTTCTCGCTCGGTATCGGACTTTGAGAGCTTTGACAATCTTGCGGAGGCCGCAAGCCTTCGCAAGATTCTTAAGATTCGCTGCGCTTTCTCACTCCTTTTCTGTCCAACTTATGTCACGTCGCGCTTGGCTCTCACTTACAATCGTCGCGCTGCTGCTGGGGAATGCCCTGGCTTCTCGCCGTAACGGGCCGCAACCTGCAGCGCAGCAACTCCGCCCTCATTATCGTTTGAATCATGCGACCCTGCGTTTGCACGAGGAAGTAACGCGTGCCGCCTTCGCCGCTGCCGACACCATTAGCATTCTCGCTATTCGCGTTGAGTTTCAACGCGACTCGCTGCGGCAAACCACGGGTGACGGCCGCTTCCTTCGAACTGCGGATGCAAAATACACCATCGATCCGCCGCCGCACAACCGCTCATATTTTGTCGCGCAATTGACCGCGCTGGCGAATTACTATAAAACCGTGTCGCGCGGCAAGGCCATCCTCCAGTTTCAAGTTTATCCGCAAGCGGAAGAGCAAGCTTATGTGCTCGAGCGCAACATGCAGTATTATGCCCCCGGCTTGAAGGTGGAGAATAGCGATCGACGGCTTGCCGAATTGCTGCAAGACGGTTTCAAAAAGGCCGAGGAGAGTGATCAAATCAACTTCTCGCAATTCGACAGCTTCGTTCTCTTTCATGCCGGCGTCGGCGAAGATTTCAATGAAGACTTCGATCCCGCGCCGAATGATATACCCAGCGCGTTTTTGAACCTCGCAGATTTGCGCCATGAGCTAGGCAACAACGACCCAAATTATCGCGGCATCAGCGTGCAGAACGGCGCGTTCTTCATTCCCGACGGCCTCATTCTTCCTGAAATGCAATCGCGCGAATTGAGCAGCGGCGACCTCGTCGAGTTTGGTTTGCTCGGCACCTCCGCGCTCATGTTCGGCAGCCAGCTCGGGTTGCCGAGTTTGTTCAACACGCAGAATGGCACTTCGGGCATCGGTTATTTTGGTTTGATGGATCAAGGCTCGAACAACTATCAAGGCTTGCTGCCCGCGCAACCTTCCGCGTGGGAAAAAGTTTTTCTCGGTTGGGAAGAGCCCATCGTGGTCACACAAGCCGAGGATCTCGAAATCGCCGCGGCTTTGCATTCCAACCCGAACAAGATTTATAAAATTTCCATCACCGACGACGAATACTTTCTCATCGAAAATCGCGCGCGCGACATTAACAATGACCGTATCGCGATCGGCCGCGACGTCAATGGCGTGCGCGTGGAATTCAAAGAGAGCAGCTTCCTTGCGGGCAGTCCCATTGGCGTCATCACGTCTGTGGATGAATATGATTTCGGTCTGCCCTATATTTTGGAAACTGAAACGCGCGCATTCCCCGGGGTGGGCATCTTAATTTGGCATGTCGACGAGACCGTGATTCGCGCGAAATACGCGAGCAACGAAGTGAATGCCGATCGCGAACATCGCGGTATTGATCTCGAAGAAGCGGACGGCGCGCAAGACATCGGCAAGCTTTACGGTTTTCTCGATCCCGGTTCCGGCGCGCAGTTGGGCCTCGCCGAAGATGCGTGGTGGAAAGAGAATCCTGTGATCACGGAATTCCTCCGTCCCGATGAAGAAGTTGCTTTCGGGCCGAACACAATTCCGAGCACGGCCTCGAATGACGGCGTGAACACCGGCATCATCATCACGAACTTCTCCAATATCGGGGCATTGATGACTTTCTCGGTGCGCAATCAATTCAGCGTGCCGAATTTTCCACAATACGTGAGCGGCGCTGCAAACGCGCTCTCGCCCATGCTCGCCGATCTCACCGGCGACGGCAAGCTCGATATCGTGATCGCAACGCGCGCCGGTGAAATTTTTGCGTGGCGAGCGGACGGCAGCAAAGTGATTACGAACGACGATGCTGCGACGATTACGCAGCCGAACGGTTTGCAGCGGCAGGTGCCGAAAGCGCTCTTTGCGAACAGCGGAGATGCCATGGTCACGCCGCCGGTGCTCGCGAATCTCATCTCGGATAATCGCGCGGAAGTTTTGTCGATAAGCCATGACGGCGTGCTGCGCATGTGGCATCCGCGCGATCAAAACAATGATGGCCGCGCCGATCTCGCGTGGCAAGCGCCACTCGGTGGCGCGAGTCGTGCGAATATCGCCGTGCGCCTCGGCGCGAATTATGTTTTCTGCGGCACCGAGTCGGGCAAGCTCTTTTCGTTCTCTAATGAAGGCGCGCAACGCTGGCAAATCGAATTGCAGAAACCGGTTCTCGGAATTAGTCTTTATCCGCAAGGGCTGTTAATCGCACTACAAGACGGCGTTGCTTTGGTTGATGACAACGGCCAAGTTTTGAGCGCTTCTCCGAGTGTGAACTTTGCTTCGAATCTCTCCCCCAAGCATGCTTTTGCGATTGCAGATTTGGATAACGATGGCGTACTCGAAGCGCTCGCCGCAGAAAACAATGGCCGGTTGATTTTTCCCTCCACCAACAGCGTGCGCGATTTTAAGCACGAACTCGGCGGTATGGCTATTGGCGAAATCAATCGCGATGGCCGCAAGGAAATCGTGTTTGCCTCGGGCAATGAATTGTTCGCGTGCAACGCCAATGGCGTGCTCGTGGAAAATTTTCCGCTCACTATCGGCAAGGCGAAATCTTTTCGGAGTGATTATAACCTCGCGCCGATTCTTGCAGACGTTGACGGCGACGGTGCGCAAGATGTCATCGTGGCCGGTAGCGAAGGCAACGTCTACGCATTTCGTTTCGACGGCTCGCACGTGAGTGGCTTCCCATTGGCAATGGCCGGAGCAGGTTTGGGCAGCTTTGCGATTGGTGATTTCGAAAACGACGGCAAGCTAGAATTGGTTGGCGTGTCGGGCAATGGTTATGTGCATGCGTGGCGCTTGCCGCAAAGCAGCACGAAGGCGGACTGGCCGATGTATTATCACGACGCGACGCAGACGAGTTATAACTCTGTGAAGGAAACGCCGGTGATTGTTACCGGTGATTTGATGCCGCCGCAATCGGTTTACAATTATCCCAACCCCACGGAGAACAACGCCACGCGCATTCGTTACCGCTTGAACGCAAGTGCGCGTGTGAAGATTTCGATTTATGACGTCGCGGGTGATTTGGTGACGGAGCTGGAAGGCCCCGGCGCCGCGCAGACCGACAACGAAATTGAATGGAACGTGAGTAATGTGCAAAGCGGCGTCTACCTCGCGCGCGTGGAAGCGGAGGGCGAAAGCGAGAAGGCGGTGAAGATGATTAAAATCGCGGTGGTGAGGTAGTGTGTAATTGAGTTAGGGAGGAAACGGATGGAAGCCGATAGCCCGTGGAAGGACGTGTTGCAAGATCTATTCGAAGAGTTTCTGTCTTTCTTTTTTCCACTGATTCATAAAGACGTTGATTTCAGTAAAGGCCACGAGTTTCTCAATAAGGAATTGCAGCGCATCATCAAACGCAGCAAGACCGGCCAGCGCATTGGCGATACGTTGGTCAAAGTGTTTTTACGCGACGGCTCGGAAAAGTGGTTGTTGATTCATATCGAGATTCAAGGATACGAGCAGGAAAAATTTCCCGAGCGCATGTATGTTTACAATTATCGTATCTTTGATCGCTTCGAACGCAATGTCGTGAGCTTGGCGTTATTGACGGATGAGAATCCGAACTTTCGCCCGAAAGAATATCATTATTCGCGCTGGGGTTTTGAGTTGTTGTGCCGTTTTCCGGTGGTTAAGCTCATTGACTATCGCGACCGTTGGTCTGAGTTAGAAGCCAATTCGAATCCATTCGCGTTGATCGTCAGGGCTTACTTGAAAACACTGGAAATTCAAGGCAATGAGTCAGCAACTTATACATGGAAAAAGCGCTTTCTGCTCGAACTATATGAGCAAGGCATCACTCGCGAAACTCTTTGGACGATCTACAAGTTTATCGATTGGATTATGAGTTTGCCGGACGAGTTGGAGTCCGAGCTTTTTGAAGAAATAAAAATCATAGAGGAGGCCAAAGCTATGCCGCACATCACGTCAGCCGAGCGCATTGGAATGAAGAAGGGTGTTGAAAAAGGCATTGAATTAGGCATTGAGAAGGGTATCGAGAAGGGTATCGAGAAGGGCATCGAGAAGGGCATCGAGAAGGGCATCGAGAGGAGTCTGGGCACTGTGCAGCAAGCGCTCGAAACTATTCTCGAAATCAAATTTGGAGTTTTGGGACAGCATTTGAATGAACGCATTTTTCAAATCCGGAGTTTGGAGACGCTGCAGGCTTTGATTCAGAAATTGAAACAAGCTCAAAGCTTGCCCGAAGCTGAAGCCTTGTTTGATCAAATCGAATCGCAAGTTCATTGAGGAGCCAGCGAGAAAGCTTTGCTACGAAGTAATGACGTCAACAATTCATTTCGCCGCCAGGCCAAGAACCAAGCTATGAGGGTGATTGCATGAAGGCCCAAACGCGCTCTCGCTGCTTGCTGTCCGCCGCTCTTTTCATGATGTTGCCCTTCGTTGTGCATGCGCAATTACTCAAGGGCGCCGGCGTGAAAATCGGAGTCAATTCCTCAAACACGCGCATCACTTACACGCGCGCCGATTTACAGGATCTCAAAATCGGGACGGGCCGGAGAACGGGCATAAATATCGCAGGCTATGCAGAATGGCTCACCACGCCGGTATTTTCAATCGTGACGCAAGTGGAGTATGCACAGCGGGGATTCTCGGAGGAAGCGGTAATTACTCTTCCCGACAATCCGGAGCCGGTTGCTACGGCAGAAGCAAACTCTCGTTTGGATTACGTCTCTTTGCCGGTACTTGTGAAGCTCCGCCTGCCGCATGCTAATGCCGGCCCTTATCTCATCCTCGGTCCGCGCATGGACTTTTTGGTAAATCGTGTTGCGGGTGAATTCGACTTTTCACCCTATGTAAATCAGCTTGGCTCGCTTGTGAAGGAAAGTGCAACCAGTGGCTGGGTAGATTTTTTTGCCGATCGATATTTAGGCGGCACGGCGGGTGTGGGATTTGCCAGCGCTAGGCTCGCAGGAATGTTGGTGCAGTTGGAAATGCGCTATAATTTTGATGTCGCAGACAATGCAGAAATTGACCTGTTCGAGGCCAAGAATCGCGCGTTGGACCTCTGGCTCGGCGTGCAATTTTAAGCTCGAAATATAATCACATTGAAGAGTTCATCGTGCGCCACAAATTTAAATCGTTGTTGCCGACGGTCTTCGTTCTCGTTTTGAACGGGAGTGCCTTCGCCCAATACGGCCCGGAATATAATCATCCCGAGCTGAAATGGAGCACCATCGAAAGCGAGCATTTTTATGTCCATTTTCACAACGGTGCGGAGCATACGGCCAAGCTCACCGCGAAGATCGCAGAAGACGTATTCGAGCCGATCACCTCGCTTTACAACTACAAGCCTGACGGCAAAATTCATTTCGTCATCAAAGACTACGACGACTTTTCCAACGGCGCGGCTTATTATCTCGACAACAAAGTGGAGATTTGGGCGAGCGCGTTGGATTTCGAATTGCGCGGCACGCACAACTGGCTGCGCAATGTGATCACGCACGAATTCACGCACATGATCTCGCTCGGCGCGGCGCGCAAAATCACGCGCCGCATTCCCGCCTTCTATGTACAAAGCTTCAGCTATGAAGACGAGAAGCGTCAGGACGTTTTGTATGGCTATCCCAACCGCATCATCTCCTATCCCATCCCGATGACGGTCGTACCGCCCTGGTGGGCCGAGGGCGTGGCGCAGTATCAGCGTCCGCAATTGCAGTACGACTTGTGGGATTCGCACCGTGATATGTTGTTGCGCACCGCCATCGTTGAGAACAAGCTGCTCACGTATTCTGAAATGAATAGCTTTGGCAAGAACAGCATCGGCAGCGAGCGCGTGTACAATCAAGGCTATTCGTTTTCAGGGTACATTGCCGAGCGTTACGGCATCGAGTCTTTGCGCGCGATAGCCAACAACATGCGCAGCCTCCTGCAATTCTCCTTCGACAACGCCATCAAGAAAGCCACGGGCAAGAGCGGCTCGGAACTGTATCGCGAATGGAAAAAGTATTTGGAAGAAGATTACGCGCAACGTTTGCGTGATATCAATGCGCAACGTGTCGAGGGCGAGCCGCTGCAAAAGGAGGGCACGGCGAATTTCTTTCCGCGTTGGTCGCCGGATGGCCGTTTCGTTGCCTATCTCACCAACGAAGGCTTTGACTATCTCGGCCAAACCGTGCTCGTGGTTCGCGAGCAAGCCACGGGTAAAGTGAAAGCGATTAAAGGCGGCGTGCATTATAGTTTCGCGTGGTCGTCCGAGGGAAACAAGCTTGTCTATGCGCGCAAGTCGGAACATAACCCCTCTCATTCCGCGCTTTACGATCTTTATATCTACGATCTCCACTCTAAAAAGGAAAAGCGGCTCACGCAAGGCGCGCGGGCGCAAAGTCCCAGCCTGGCGCCGGACGGCAAAAGCATTGTGTGCGTGGTAAATGGCGACGGCACGCAAAATGTCGCGCTCTTCAACATGGAGAGCAGTGCGCTGAAGCTGCTCACGGAATACAAAAACCAAGAGCAAGTCTTCACGCCGCAATGGGCGCCCGACGGCCAGAAAATTTTGTTTAGTCTTTCACAAGCGCGCGGCCGCGAGTTGTACTGGCTCAATCCCACGAGTGGAGAGACGACGCCGCTATCATTCGAAACGACGGACGGCGTCTCGCGCCCGACGGACCAACGCGATGCGGTGTTCAGCGTCGACGGCAAGCGCGTCTATTTCAGTTGGGATCGCACCGGCATTTTCAATATCTATGCGCTCGATTTGGATTCCAAACAGATTACGCCGTTGACGAACGTCGTCGGGGGCGCATTCATGCCTTCGGTGAATGCACAGGGCGAGCTGGCGTTCAGTAATTTCGTGGCGGAAGGTTATAAAATTGCGCTGCTCAAGAATCCGCAATCATTGCCGCCGGAAGTGACGACCTATTATCCGGCCTCGCGCGAGCAGGTTCAGCTTGCGTCGAGCAACGGCAATCATTCCGTTTATGATGTCAGTGCGATCAAACATGGCGCCTACGATGATCGCGCGCTTCCCGACTATCAAGTCAAATCCTATCGCAATCAGTATACTGCAATTGCCGTTTTGCCGCTCGTGCGCCGCGATTACGGCACCACGAAATTGGGCAGCTATTTTTATTCGAGCGACATGCTCGACAAGTACACGTTCATTGGCGGTGCGGCGGTTAATCACAAAAAGGATTTGGATCTCTTCTTGTTGTTTGATTATCGCAAGTTCACGCCGACGCTGTTTCTCGAAGCTTTCAATCAAGTGCGGCACAGCTCCGCACGCGATGAAGAGTTGGGCGATTTGCGTTTTCGGTATAATCTCACCGAAGTAAGCCTCGGCGCGCGCCACAGCTTTTCCAGCCACCATCGGTCCAAACTCAGTTTTATTTACGATCGCTACAATGCGAACATCAAATACGAGATCGAAAATATTCCGGTGAGTTTTGGCTACACTTATTTTCAAGGTAAAACGTTGGCGTTTGAGCATCATCACGAAGCCCGCTTACGCGCAGTAGACGGCGAGATCAATCCGCGCATCGGCCGCGACGTAAATTTTCGCTACGCGCGCGAGTATAACAGCTTCATTCACTCTGATGGCGAGAAAGCTTTCACTTTGTCGGATTACGGCACGTATGTGGAAAATTACGAGCCGCACAACGTGCATCGCTTCCAATTGGATTGGACCGAACGCTTCAGCATGCCCGGCCGCTCCGGACTTACGTTTTACGGACGCGGCGGCTTACTCAGTCGCGACGTCGACAGCTTTTTCTATTTCTTCGCCGGCGGCTTGGACGGCGTGCGCGGCTATCCGTTTTATAGCATGGAAGGCCGCTATCTCATGCATGGTCGCATCACGTATCGCGTGCCGTTGTTCCATCACATGGATT
>JABWAN010001152.1 GCA_013361015.1 Candidatus Zhuqueibacterota bacterium
GCGAGGCGATCGAGGCGTTCTTCCGAGAAACGCGCGCTTCCGTTGCGGGCACAAATACTTTTGTTGCCAAAAAGAACGGCGGGCAGAGAAGAGAAAAAGTTTTGCGCCGGCAATTGCAGAGCCCATTCACGCTATGTCTCAAACATCCCGCGGCGTTTACCGCGCTGCTGCCGGAGTTGGTGCCGCGCTTTCGCTGCTATGCCATCCTTCGCAATCCGCTTTCCGTGCTGGGCTCGTGGAATCACGTCGAGATGTCCGTGAACCAAGGCCACAGCCCGGTCGCTGAAATTTTAAGCCCCGAATTGTCGCAACGGCTCGCGCGTGTGCCGGACATAACCGAACGTCAACTCGCGCTGCTCTCGTGGTACTTCGAACAATACGCGCTCTTTCTTTCCGGCGAGCAACTCTTTCGGTATGAAGACATGATCGCCTCGGGTGGAAAAATTCTGCGCGGCGTTTCCGCTTCCGCGGAAATGCTCGCCGAGTCTTTGAAAAGCCGTAACCGCAAGAAACGTTACGGCCATGAATTGATGCAGGAATTGGGCGAAAAGTTATTGCAGAGCGAAGGCGCGTATTGGCAGTTCTATTCGAAGGAGAGCGTGGAAGCCGTGTTGCAACAGCCCATTGTTTCAAAGTGAAAGCGCCAACTCGTGCTCAAAATTCTCTTCACTCGCCGCTTTCGAAAAACGTTTGGCAGCCATCTGCGCACCTCCGGCACACATCTAAAAGTGCGCGATTATTTTATGCATTGTTTGCAGCATCCGCAGCTCGAACCGTATTTGTATTTTTCGCCGGATTCGGAATTTGAAGACAGCGAGGTGTGGACGGATGTGCCGCGCGGGCGCATCGTGCGCGAGCTTGCCCTCGATAACTACGACGCGCTCTTTTTGACGGGCAGAGACTGGAAACTGCTGCCTAAAACTTACAAGGGCATGCTGATCATCAATCTCTTGCAATCACTCGAGCAGTGCCGGGAAGACCATTGGGTGTTTCGCTATTTGAAAAAGCCGGCGTATCGCATTTGCGTGAGTCGGGAAATTTTGGAGACCATACGCCAACATGTTACTACGCCGGCGGTGGTGATTCGCAACGGCATTCCGTTGGAGCTTTTTCAGCCGGCGGCGGAGAAGCCAGACGGCGCGATTCTCATCTGGGCGCGCAAACAGCCGGACTTGGGCGAAAAATTGTATCACACCTTGCGTGCTCGCGGCCGCGAGGTCACGTTGCTGCGCGATTATATTCCGCGTGCACAGTTCGCACGCTGTTTGGCAATGAGTGACATATTCGTGTGTTTGCCACTGGCTCAAGAAGGTTTCTATCTTCCGGCGCTCGAAGGCATGGCGAGCGGATGCGCGGTGGTGTGCGCGGATGCCGTGGGCAATCGGGAGTTTTGTGTGCACGGCCAAACCTGTTTGATGCCTTTGCATGACGACTGCGACGATCATCTCCACATGGTCGAGCAACTGATTGTCGAGCGCGAGTTAAAAGAACAGTTGCAGCAACAAGGCCGAACGTTGGCGCAAGCCTATTCGCTAGACAACGAGCGCAAACAGTTTTATCGTTTTGTGGATGAATTTATTTTGCATTGAGCCGTCATGAACATCCTTGGCCTCTCCGCTTTTTATCATGACAGTGCCGCGTGCCTGGTGTGCGACGGCAAGAT
>JABWAN010000120.1 GCA_013361015.1 Candidatus Zhuqueibacterota bacterium
TGGCCGAGATCGAGCCCTTCAAGACGGCAGTCGCTCTCAAGTTCCTGCGTCCCTGGCCGTTCGTATTTTACGCCGTCGCGCTGCTTGCGCTCGGCACGGTCGTGGAGCGCGCCTTTTGCCGCTACCTGTGTCCGTTGGGCGCGGGCTTGGCGATCCCGGCGCGGCTGCGCCTGTTCGAATGGCTCAAGCGCAAGCGCCGCAAAAATTCCGGCGTACCCAAGCCGGTGAGCACGTCGTTGCATCATCGTTCGAAGGGCAAGCGCAAATCCGCAAATCCCGTTTGGGCCACGATTCGCCTGCTCAACCGTTTGGCGGAAGAGTGGTATCGCCAATATCTTTCGTGGAAAATTCGCCGCGCCGGACAGATCGTCGTTTATGATCGCCACTTCAAGTTTGATTTCGAGCAGAGTTCTCCCAATGGCGAAAAGCTGCGTTTCACCGACAAAATGCACCGCTGGTGTTTGGCAAAATTTTATCCGCAGCCGGACGTTGTGATCTATCTCGATGCGCCCGCGGAAGTTCTGTTTGCGCGCAAAGGCGAAGCCACGGTCGAGTATCTCGAAACGCGCCGGCAGGCTTTCCTCCATCAGGGACGAATGACGAAGAACTTCATTCGCGTGGATGCCACGCAAACCGCGGACGAAGTCTATGGCGAAGTGATCGATCATCTTTCGAAGTTTTATCATGGCAAGCGCGGGAATGGCCGCGGGTGAGCATAAAATTCCATGCGTGCGGGAGCTGCGCTTTCACCCATGTGGAATCTCGTAAAATACCAAGCTTGAAGCAGTGCTGCGGCCACAGCCGCGTGTGTAAAAATTCGCAGTCACGCACATAATACAAGCCACGGCTTTGCCTCCGTGGCTTTTCTATACTCATGATGAATGTAGTCAGCACGACAAAATCAGTAAGTGCGCAAAAGGTTTTGGCGCAATCCGAGCCGGCGGAGAAGTCGCTCTATGCTTCGCTCGTTTCCATCTTCGCCGCATGCGCACAAGCTGAAATCAAATACGCCCTCTTGCGCGGTTACGACGAGTTAGCGACCGCGCACGGACCTCTCGAAGTCGATCTTCTCGTTGCACCGGAAGACTTGTCTCGCTTTGCGGAAATTCTCGCGCGCAGGAATTTTGTTGCGTTGCCCAATTGGGGCCACGCGCCGCATCATTTTTTTCTCGGCTTTGAGGAAGAGAGCGGAAGCTGGCTCAAGTTCGACGTTGTGACCGAATTGTGCTATGGCGCTCCGGTGCGTGCCTTGCGCGTGGCGCTCGCAGAAGAATGCCTGCAAAAGCGCCGGCGCTGTGCGCCCACATATGTGCTCTCACCCGAGCATGAGTTGCTCACACTCTTTCTGCATTGCTTGCTCGACAAAAAGAGTTTTCGTGAAGCGCGGCGCGCGCGCCTGCTCGAATTGCACGAAGCAGTGCGACGCGAAAGCAGTGCGCACCAACGCTGTCAACAACTCGTCGAGATCTTTTTGGCGCCGGCGCTTACTTGGAAAATACTAGACCAAGCGCTTGCGCGTCAAGATTGGCAGGCTCTGCTCCAGTTGCGGCAGGCAATCATGAAACGTTTGCAGCAAGGCCAGCGCGCTGCCGTGCTGCGGCGCAAAGTGAATTGCCTTATGTTTCGCAAGCTGCGGCCATTGCTCTTCGCGTCGCAGCGACGCGGTCTTTTCGTGGCATTGCTCGCGCCCGATGGCGCCGGCAAATCGACGCTGGCGCAGGCGCTCAAACGCGACTTCGGTTTGCAAGCGCAACTCATCTATATGGGGACGAACATTGCCGCGAGCACAATTGGCTTGCCCACTACGAAATGGCTGCATCGCACGCTGAAGAATGCACGTGTGCCCAAACCCTTGCGGGTTTTGCTCAAACCGGTGAACTATTGCAATCGCATCGCCGAATTGTGGTATCGCATCGCGTGCGCACACTGGCAACGATGGCGCGGCAAGTGCGTGGTGTTCGACCGCTATGTTTACGATTCGTGGATTGCCAAACCCGCGACCACTTGGGCGAAACGTTTGCGCCGCAATTTTTTGGAAGCCGGCTGGCCCACGCCGCACATGGTAATTCTGCTCGATGCTCCCGGTGAGTTGTTGTTCCGTCGCAAAGGCGAGCATTCACCGGAATGGTTGGAAAAGCAACGCGAAGCTTATCTCGCCTTGCAAAAGCAACTGCCGCAAATGCGCGTGATCGATGCAACGCAAGAGGCGGAAGAAGTGCGGCGCGCAACGATTGCGTTGATTTGGGCAATGTACAGGAAGAAAAGTCTTTGAGAACGTTGTCATGAACAGAATCTTTCAGGCGCCGGGAACCCTTCTCGTTTTGAGAATTCGCTTACAAAGAGCCCCACTGCATGACAATTGCGAGGCGTCGCTTTTTTGTTGAGACCTAGTCAATGGAACCCGTCGTCATTAAAAATTTAAAACCCAAAAAAACGAAGCCGGAAGATGCCACACGCAAGCAATTGCGCGGCTCCAGCCTTCTGCTGACCGGCAGAATGCTTTCGGTCGGCATCAACTTCGCCGCGCAGGTACTGCTCGTGCGCCATCTTTCCACCACGGATTTTGGCGCGTGGGCTTATGCGCTGTCTGTGGTTTCGTTTTGCCAGGGCTTCGCCGTGCTCGGCCTGGACCGCGCCATCACACGCTTCATTCCGATCTATCACGAAAATGAAGAATACGGCAAACTGTTCGGCACGATTCTGCTCGTATTCGGGACCGTATTGTTCACGAGTCTGCTCATTATCGGCGCGTTTTTCGCCGCACCCGATTTGCTCGCCAAACTCATGGCCGAAGGCACGGAGCAATCCTTCACGCTGCTCTATATCCTCATCTTTCTCATGCCCGTCGAAGCGCTCGATGGCTTGATGGTCGGACTGTTCGCGAGTTTTGCCAATCCCAAAGCGATTTTCTTTCGCAAACACGTGCTCGGGCCGCTGCTCAAATTCACGGTCGTGCTGCTCTTAATTCTATTCAAGAGCGACGCGGTTTTCCTCGCCTATGGTTATCTGGCTTCCAGCATTCTGGGCGTGCTCATTTATGTTTGGCTCTTCGTGCGACTGCTTTATCGTGAGGGCATGATGGCCAGACTGCGCGCCGGCGAGCTTAGCGTCCCCTTCCGCGAAATTTTTTCTTTTACGATCCCGATGATGACCTCCGATCTCGTCTCGATCGTGATTCATTCCGCGGACGCGCTGCTGCTCGGCTATTTTCACGGGCCCGCGGAAGTCGCATTCTATCGCGTGGTATTGCCCGCGGCGAAATTGAACAGCATTGTGATGACCAGCTTCTCCATGTTGTTTACGCCCACGGCCTCGCGCCTCTTCGCCAAGCAGGATTTTGCGGGCATCAACGAATTGTATTGGCGCACCGCGGTGTGGCTCGCGGTGCTCTCGTTTCCGGTGTTCGTGCTCACGTTTTCGATTGCCGATCCGCTCACGGTATTCCTGTACGGCGAGCGCTACGCGCGCTCCGGCTTGATTCTCGCGCTGCTTTCGTTGGGTTATTACTTCAGCGCCGCGCTGGGCTTCAATGGTTTGACGCTGAAAGTCATCGGCAAGCTGCGCTTTATCGTGAACATCAACATTGCCGCCGCGGTTGCAAATGTGCTGCTCAATTTGCTTTTGATTCCCAAGTTCGGGGCCTTGGGTGCGGGCATCGGCACGGCGAGCACGATGATCATTCACAACATTTTCAAGCAAGCCGGCTTGCGCTACGCCTCCGGCTTGCGCTTGTTCGATAAAAAGTATTTTTCGTTTTACGCGCTCATCGCGGGCAGCGCGATCGGTTTGTTCGTCTTCCAAGAAATCTTCGCCGTTCCTATTTACGTGGCCGTGGCGCTGTGCGTGTTGGTCTCGTTGGGCGTGCTGTGGGTGAGCAAAAGCAAACTAAACGTTAAAGAAAATTTTCCTGAACTTTTGAAACTGCCCCTCGTGGGGAAACTCTTACGGTAATGCTCGAAACCACGCTCAAAACTGAATTCGTGCCCGGCACCAATCTCACTGGAGGCCTGGCGTGCGCTTCATGGCGCTTTCTGCTGCCCAGTTTGCAGATCGAAAGCATTCTGTGCTTGGAAGTGCCGGCGATTGCGACGCTCAACGTGCTCTCGCAGCACGGCAAGAACCTCACGGTGATTTCGACTAACGCCAGCAAGCTCGAAGCCGCGCGCCAAAAGCTTGAGCGCCAAGGCGCCTCGCAGTTGCGCATGATTCACGTCCGCGATTTTAAGCGCCTGCCGCTCGAGGACAAGAGCGTTGATCTCATTTTGCTTGCGGGCGAGAACGGTTTGGCGTTCGTGCGCCGCAGCCCAACATTGCACGACGAATTCAATCGCCTGCTCACCAAGGAAGGCACGGTCTATTTCGAAATCGCCACGCTCGGGCAACGTTTGGGTTCGCGCCGGGTGTTGCAGCGTTTGCGCGACGACGGTTTCAAACGCGCGCGGCTCTTCTGGCTCACGCCGCTGCGCGGAGAATTGCGCACCGCTTTTCCGCTCGGCGACGAACAAATGACGCAATACTTGCTTTCGCACGTGCTGTTCGGACAATCGTTGAAGAAGCGCACGGCGAGCCGTTTCGGAAAACTTTTGAGCCAAAGCGGCGTGTTCTCGCGGCTCATGCCGCGGCGCGCAGTGTTGCTGCAGCGTTCGCAGCGCAAAGAGCAAGTTTGCCACGCGCCGCAATATCTCGTGGATTTGGCCAAGCCGGCCGGCCTCGATTTGCGGCAGTATCGCTGCGGCCTTTCAGCGCGCGGCAAATACAACTCGAATAAGACGATCTTCTATGCGTTTGAAAAGAACAGCACGAAAGCGGACGTGGTGGTGAAGATGACGCGCGCGCCGGAATTCAATGCGCGCCTCGAAAACGAGTATCGCGTGCTCGCGTTGTTGGATCAACATGGCCACGTCGCACGCGAAACTTTTCCGCGCCCGCTCTTCTTCGGCCAGCACGCGGGTTTGGTGGTCGTCGGCCAAAAAGCCGTGCATGGCGAACCGTTTCGCAGCCGCACGCAGGGCACGGTACATTGTCCCCTCGCGCAGCAAGCCCTCGCGTGGATGACCCAGCTCGCGGCGAGCTCTGCGCAGCCCTCTTCCGGCAGGGAAGTCGCAGAGGCCTTGGCACAATTGTTCGAACGTTTCCGCGGCATCTATGCTTTATCAAACCCGGAAAGCGCTTTTCTCGCCGAGCAAATCAAGCTCATTGCGCAAAGCGCCTCCGCCTTTCCGCTCGTGTTTCAACATGGCGACCCCGGCACGTGGAACATGCTGGTCTCGCCCGAGGGCAAGCTCATCGTCATCGATTGGGAAGCCGGTGAGGCGCAAGGCCTGCCGTTGTGGGATTTGTTTTATTTCATGCGCTCGTTCGGCAATTGGTGTGTGCGCCGTTCCGGCGTGCGCGATACGCTCAAAGGATTCGCGCAGAATTTTATTGCGCCCTCGGAAGTCGGCGCATTGCTCATCGAGACGGTGGAGCGCTATTGCGCACGCATCGGATTGGAGCGCCGCCTGGTGGGGCCGCTGTTCTATACTTGCTGGATGCACCGCGCGCTCAAAGAAGCCACACGCTTGAGCGGGAAAGAATTGGAACGCGGGCACTATTTCAATCTGCTCAAGCTCGCGATGGCGGAGCACGAAGCGCCGGGGTTGCAAGCGTTGTTGGGGTGAGAGCAATCCACCGCAATGTCATTCGCAAGAAGCTTTTTAGCGCTGGTTTGAATCACAAAAAGGTATGCTTGCGCACTGCATAAAAAGCTTCCTGCAGAGAATGACAGCTAAAGGAGGTTGTCATGCTATCTTCTCATCTGCAAAGCAAAAGAGTTTTTTTCATCTTCGGAATGCTCCTGCTTTTTGCGATCACCGTGTTCGCGGCGTGGCAGGAGCAAATCGCTCTCGTCCTCGGCGGCGGACTGGCATTGTTCGGTGGCCTTTATCTGTACAAAAGGCCGGAACTGGCGACGTTGGTGTTTGTGGTCGTATTCTACAGCAATGCCGCGGTGCTGGCGTATCAATTCCACGGCGTGCCGCAAGTCGTCGCGGCTGCGGTCCCGCTCGTGCTGGGCTTGCCTCTGCTTTATTATCTGTTCGTGCAACGTCAAGGCCTCGTGTTCGATCGTGTGCTGCTGCTGATGTTCGTTTATCTGCTCAGCTTGATTCTGGCCACGCTCGCAGCCAAAGACGTCGTGTTGGGTCTGAATGAGATTGGCAATTTCGTTGCGGAAGGCATCGTGCTCTACTTTTTGATTGTGAATGTCATTCGCAATCTCACCACGCTGCATCGCGTATTTTGGTCGCTGCTGTTTGTGTGCAGCCTGCTCGGCGCATTGACGATCTTTCAAGAGTTGACCAACACCTACGACAAGAACTATTGGGGGTTCGCGCAACGCAAGAAGACCATCGATTTCGAAGAGTTGGATTATGAAGAGTACTCCGGCGCCAAACGCGCGGAAGGTCCGGTGGGCGAGCAGAATCGTTACGCGCAAATTATGGTCGTCGTGCTGCCGCTCGCGCTGTACTTGTTCATGGTCGAACGCACGCCGCGGCGCAAATGGCTCGCGCTCGCCGGTGCGGGCCTCACGCTTTCCGGCGTGTTGCTCACATTTTCGCGCGGAACTTTTTTGGCAATTGGTCTCGTCTTCTTTTTGATCATGTGCCTCGGCTACATTCGACCGCGCCACGCCTTAGCCGGAGGTCTAGCATTGGCCCTCGCCGTGGCCATTGCCTTGCCGGATTACGTCACCCGCATCGTGGGATTATTGGACGTCGCGAAGTTGCAAACCGCGAGCAGCGATACCCGCTCGCTGGACGGCTCGTTGCGTGGACGCTTTGCGCAGAACCTCGCGGCGCTGCACGTGTTTGCGGATTATCCGCTCGTCGGCGTCGGTCCGGCGCACTTCTCGAAGTTTTATGTGTTGCCCTACGGCAATGCGATCGGCACGAAATATCTGCGCGGCGCACGGCGCGCGCACAATATGTATCTCGAGCAAGCCGCGAATACGGGCATGATCGGCTTTTTTGCGTTCATGGCGATCGTGATCTTTCTGCTCTGGCGCCTCTGGCGCGCGCGACAACACTTCCGTTGGCATCAACCCGGTCTCGCAAATTTGGCCACGGCGTTTTGGCTCAGCATTATTTGTTATCTGGCCACGGCGATCTTTCTGCATTTGTCTTATCAGCGTTATTATTGGTTCTTGTTGGCTCTGGCGGGAGCGGCATTGCAAATTCTTAGCAAAACCGTAGCGCAGAAAACGGAAGTCGCCTCGGCGATTCCCGCAGAAACTGCTCCGGCTGCGGCGCCGGAGCCAAGTCCCGAGAGCCTCATTTGAAGAAACCTGGCCATGCTTGAAGAGCGCGCGCGCGCATTGCATGAGCATCTGCAAAAGCACGCGATAAAATATTATTCGGACTTTGGATCCGCGCCGGTGACAGTGCAACTCGTGAACACCTCATTGCACCGCTCCTCGACGCTCTATCATTTTAATCTAAATGGCGACGCGCGACAGCGCCGCGTCGTGGTGAAAACGCCGCCCCTCGCGAATGCGCCGGAGCAGATTTCAGCCATAACCGAACCGGCGGACAAATTTCGCATTGAGTACGAAGCGCTGGCGAGCATTTACGAGTATTTCAACACATTGCAAGATGCGCGCTTCGCTGCGATTCGCCCATTGGATTTCATCGCGAACCAGCTCGGTATCGTCATGGAAGAAGTCGATGAACCGAGCCTGCGCTGGCTCTTTGCCAAAGCGAGCCGGCTGCAACCATGGGCGAATCCCGGCAATCTGTATGAATGCTTTCGCAACGCGGGGGCTTGGTTGCGCGCTTTTCATGCTTTGCCGCGCCGTGCGCAAGCGGTCGAGCGCGATGCGCATGCCCAAGATTATTTTTTCGCGATTGAAAAGTTCACGGCGTTTCTCGCCGAGACCGTGCGGGAAAAAGAGTTCTTCGAAGGCCTTGCCCATACCGCGAGCCGCATTGCACGCGGCATATTGCCTGAACGACTCCCCTTGGGAATTACGCACGGCGATTATGCGCTGCGCAACCTGCTGATCGGTCCGCGTCAGCGCGTGCGCGCTATCGACACGCAAGCGAAATGGCTCATGCCAATCTATGAAGACCTCGCGTATTTTCTTGTGGGCTTGATCACCACGTGGCCGCAGGTGTTGAGCCAGGGGCTGGCCTTTGGCAACGAAGCACTGCAGCGCTTCGAACAGGAATTTTTAGCGGGCTATTTCGAGCGCGAGCCGATTCCGTGGGAGACGATCCGTCTTTTCAAAATCAAAATCCTGCTGCTGAAGTGGTCTGCGAACGTGCATCGCATGCAGAAGCCGGACTCCGGCCTGCACTCGCGCGTGACCACGGTGCGCCGCAAACTTTTGCAGAGGTTTTATCGCAAGTGCATGCTGGCCTTGCTCAATCCGCCACCGCGAGGATGAATGCCGATGAAAATTCTTTCTCGCACCGACAGCATTTTGCAACTCTCACGTCGTTTGGATTGGCGCTTCCTTCTGCCCGAACCGCAACTGCGGCGCGTGGCCTATTGCGGCCCAGAGCACAGCACGTTGGCAATCGCACTGCGGGAATTCAGTGAAGAGTTTCACACTTTTGCTCCAACGGCGCCGCCCAGCGAAGGCGGATTCGACGTCGCGGTGCTCGCCGCGCCGACCGTTCCTCAGTTGGCGATCGCACAACAATGGCTCGCACCGGGCGGCCATCTTTATGCCGAAGCGCAACACGCATGGGATTGGCGCACAGAACGCAAATTGCCCGTGCGCTCGCGCAAGGCCTTAAGTATCGAGGATTGGCTCGAGAACCTCGCGCGTTTAGGGTTTGTTGAAAGCAAGGCTTATTGGCATCGCCCGAGTTTCGAACGAGCCGTGCAAATCATTCCGCTGCACGATGACGGCGCGCGCGATTTTGTTTTTGCCCGGCGCTCGGACGATTTTATGAGCCAACTCAAAAGCGTGACGGGCCGCTCCGTGATGAAGAATGCTTGGCTCGCGCGCTTGCTGCAATGCGTCAGTCTCGTGGCGCGCAAGCAGCCCTGATATCGTTTCTTATGATTTGAATTTCCACGCATCTCTGGGATCGTCAAATTTGCACCAAACATGAACACGGTTCTCACTTACCTCACACAAAACTGGCAACGCTTGGAACTGGAGCACCTCGGCGATCCCACACGGCTCTCATGTGTGCTGGCCACGCCGCGTTTTCGCGCGTCTAGTCATGTCATCTTTTTTGTGCTGCAAGCCGGCTGCACCGAGCCGATCCTGGTTGCGAAAGTGCCGCGCTTGCCGGGCGACCATGCACGCTTGGATCGCGAAGCCGGCAATCTGCGCATTGCCTTTCAGGCGCGGCCCGGCGGTTTTATTTCTATTCCACGCGTGCTGGCGTATGAAGAATATCATCGCCATAAACTGCTCATTGAAACCGCACTCGGCGGCCGTCCGATGAAACCGACGCTCGTGCGCAGTCATACCAAGGCCTGTGTCGAAGCCGGGTTGGCGTGGCTGTTGGACTTTCATCTGGCCACCGTGCATTCACACCATGCCGCCGCAAACTGGTTTGAGGCGCTCGTCGAGCAGCCGTTGCGCAACTTGCAACGCATGTTGCCGCCGATGGCGGAAGAACTGGGCATGCTCGAAGACGTGCTGGCGCACGCGCAAACGTTGCGTACTCATGAATTGCCTTTGGTGCTCTCGCACGAAGACCTCAGCCATCCCAATATTTTGGTTTCCGCGGACTGGCAAGCGCAAGTCGTGGATTGGGAACTCGCCGAGCCAGAGGGCTTGCCGGGTCTC
>JABWAN010001153.1 GCA_013361015.1 Candidatus Zhuqueibacterota bacterium
CCTTCCAAGCCAAGTGTTTATAGTCCAACCATAAAGCAGATTATATTTCGAAGTTTTTCTTTTGTTGGCTCGTTGCTCCACCGCAGTTTCATCTTTGCTTGTTTATCTCACGTCTATCTGCAAGCGAGCTGACTTAAAGCGCTTCGCAGACTTCATCCCGCCACCTCGAAAATATTTTCAAACGAGGATTGGTGCCGTCACTCCCGACCTATGAACACGTCGCCGGTTTCAACCGCAGACGTATCACGCCGCAACCGCGCGCGGTTTGAATGGACGATTGCTCTGCCGCTCGCTTACTTTCGGCATCGGCGCTTCGACTTTGATGGCCTCCGGGCCGAACGCTTCTTGCATCACTTTGATCATCTCGCCGTTCGGGCGCACGCGCACGGCCTTGGCATGAAAATCATACGCCGCAGCGCCGTTGCTGCGGAAACGCAAATACAAATTGCACGCGCCTTGATGGAAGCGCAGCGTTTGTAAAACGCGTTGCAACACGATCTCATTCAACTTGTCCGCGGGAATGTCGAGCGAAACGCTCTTTGGAATTTCCTGCCACGCTTCTTCGATGCTCATCACTTTCTCTACTAAAACTTTCGGCACGTCGCCTTCATCGCGCACGGAAGTACGGCCCAAAATCACCACCGGCGTATCGGGCTTCAACGTTTCGCGATGCGCGGAGAGCGTGTCGCTAAATACGATGGCCTCGGTGCTCGCAGCAAAATCTTCAATCGTCACAAAAGCCATTTGGCTGCCTTTGCGATCGACAATAGTCTTCACTTCCGTGACCATGCCGCAGAGCATTACTTGCACGCCGTCGCGCAGGCCTTCCAAATCCTGCAACGGCGGATGCGCGAAGAGCTTCACTTCGAAGGCATAACGTTGCAGCGGATGCGCCGACAAATAGATGCCGAGAAATTCTTTCTCGCGTTTCAATCGCTCTGCCGGATCCCAATCCGCAACCTCCGGCAAATCCGGCTCAGTTTGAATTTCTACGGGCGCATCGTCGAAGATCGAAGCCTGGCCTTTGAAACGTTGATCCTGTTTGCGCTGCGAATACGCGCTCGCGGCATCAAGCGTCATCAACAATTGATGGCGATTCGAATTGAGCGAGTCGAATGCGCCGGCCTGCACCAAACTTTCCAAAACTTTTTTATTGACGGTGCGACCGTCGATGCGCCCTGCGAAATCAAAAATCGAAGTGAACCTCCCTCCCTTTTCACGCGCGCTAATCATGCTTTCAATCGCAGCGATACCGACGTTTTTCACCGCGCCGAGGCCGTAGCGAATCTTTCCATCTACCACTGTGAACTCGGCGAGGCTGGCATTAATGTCCGGCGGCAACACCGGCACGCCCATGCGTTTACACTCTTCGATCAACACCACGATGCGCGAAGTGTTGCTCATTTCGCTCGTGAGCGTTGCGGCCATGTATTCCGCGGCATAGTGCGCTTTGAGATACGCGGTTTGATACGCCACGAGCGAATAGCCCGCAGCGTGCGACTTGTTAAAACCATAACCCGCGAACTTATCCATCAAGTCGAAAATTTGATTCGCAAGCGTTTCGCCGATGTTGTGCTTCGCTTTCGCGCCGGCGATGAAATTCTTGCGCTGCTGCGCCATCAGCTCGACGTTCTTCTTCCCCATCGCGC
>JABWAN010001154.1 GCA_013361015.1 Candidatus Zhuqueibacterota bacterium
AAACCGCTTTTGTGCCCCGGCCCGTTTTCAATCAATTTCAAAATCCGCGGGCGACTTGGCTCCGAGGCATCGGTAATCACAGTGATGCCAACCCAGCCGTGCATGGCATAGTAACGTTCCATCGCGGCGCGCACGAACGGCAGCATATCCGCGAAGGTGTGTACCAAAGCGCTATTGCTGAAATACTCGCTCGAGCTCGGCGCGGAGGGTTCAAGCCCGACTCTGCCCATGACCATGCCGATGGCGTGCGCATGCACGTCAAAAACGGGCGAACCATTGCTGCCGGGATCGACATTCGCGGAGATTTGCACGAGGCCATCCGGCTGAATCGCGCTAACCACGCCGACGGAAACTGCATGCGGCACCCCCATGGAATTGCCGATCACGGTCACCCACGAGCCGGCGTGCAGCGCATCCGGTACGCTAAAGTGCGCGGGGGACAAACCCGTTGCGGAAATCTTTATTAGCGCTACGCCGCGCACGGAGTCACACTCCATCCACTCCGCGCGATGGCTTGTGCCGTTGTCCAATGCCACGTCGATAAAACGGGCATTGCGCAACAGGGAGGCTTTGGTTAACACAAAACCGTCGCTGCTAATAATAAGCCCGGTGCCGACTTTGCATTCTTTTTCAGCTTCTTCGCGCTCGCCGAAAAGGCCAAAGAGGCCCTTGCCTTCTGCGCTGCTCGAGCCTTCTTTCATCGCCAAGACAGTAACCACCGCGGGTTTGGCGCTGTATACCAACTCGCCGATTTCCTTCTCCAGCGCGAAAATCACGCCTTGCGCGAACAACTCGGATGTGGCGCCCAACAATAAGAGCAGCAAAAGTCCACATCGCATAGTTCGACGCAAACAAATGATTCGGTGCGATTTTCCTGTTTGGACGAGGGAGGCGGGCAGCATCGCTGAAAAAGTTTCCACGCTCGGACACCTATTCAGAATGATGAAGTCTTCAGTTGCTGTCCTAAATGATGGGTTGATTTTTCCGCTAGGGAATCGGGGCCTGCGGCGCGCTCATGCACCGCGGCTTGTTGCTTGTGCTTATGCAGATAACCGAGTGAGACTTTATCGAGAGGATAAGAAACCTTGGTAGGCTGAATGGGAGAACTAGGAAAGTATTGATCAACAGATGAAATATTAAGCTCCTCGTTTTGCATTTGTCGCGTAATCGTATTGGAGTGATTCCTGCCACTGACGAGAACGCCCATGGTCAGCACTGCTATGAGGCCAGCCAGCGCATACACCGTGACCCGAGGCCAGCGCACCACTTGCGGCGCAAACGCCAGCGCGTGCGACTTGCGCCGCTCGAGCATAATGCGCGTGCGCAAAATCGTTTCAAAATCCGGCGAGGTTTTGACAGCCGGGAGCGTGCGCAGGTGAGTGCGCAAATGAGAGAGGCGGGTGACGGTATCTTGGCAGCTTGGACATCGGGATAGATGGGCATCCAACATTTGCCTTTGCTCGGGGTGGACGGTATTCTCCACATAGTCCGAGAAAGACTCAGCAAAACTCTCGCAGGTATTCATATGCAACCTTTACTGTAACAAATTGTACAGTGGACTCCTTTGATTTGCAGGTTTATTTCTTGCGTTGCTCTAAAAGAGATTTCAGACGATTTTGCAGCCGCAGGCGGGCACGATTTATC
>JABWAN010000121.1 GCA_013361015.1 Candidatus Zhuqueibacterota bacterium
AACTTCACCGTGGCGATGCTGGTATTGTTGCCCTTGCTGGCCTCAGCGCAAATCACCATTACCCCAAACGATCTTTCCGGTTTGGCCGGAAAAACGCAAATCTACGAAGAAGACGTGAGCGGCAGCCTGATGGTCAATGTCGGTTCTGCGGGCGCGAATCAAGTTTGGGATTTTAGCAATTTGGTTTTGGAAGCAGAGAGCCGCACCCAGCAATTTATTGCGCCGCAAGGCACGCCCTTCGCGCCGCGCTTTCCGCAAGCCAATTTGGCGCTGAAGCTCAATAACAATGGCGATCCCAGCGTGGCTTATCTTTATGTGCAAATCGCCAACGCGGATTTTCGTATGCTCGGCTCCGGCGTCGTTGGACCCGATACCTCCCTGGCTTCGAATTTCGGCAACGACGCGATGACGCCTTTGCCGCTGCAAATAAATCGCACGTGGAACTCGGTGCAAAAGGATACGTTGGGCTTGCTGGAGGAATTTGCTTTCGTCACCGACTTCAAGTCCGCCAACCAGGTCGATGCTTGGGGTACGGTGCGGTTGCCGAACGGTGACTATGACTGCTTGCGCATTCGCAGCAACAACACGACGGTGACCAAAACCTATTTTACCGGTGAGTTGTTCATGACCGATTCCAGCTCGAGTATCAGCTATAGCTGGATTTCAAAGAACGATTTCATCGTGACCACGATCACCAGCCAGGACGGTGAAACGAACCCGAATTTTACGGATGCCGCAGAGTTTGAACGCCTCGTGTCCTCGAGCACGGGCGTGGCGGAGCGCGATAATAACAGCACAATGCCTTCGGACTTCACGCTGGAACAAAACTTTCCGAACCCATTCAATCCCGAAACACAAATCGCTTTTCAATTGCACCGCGACAGTTTTGTCGAGTTGAAGGTCTACACTCTGCTTGGCAAGGAAGTGCGCACGCTCATCTCTGCGCCGATGAGCGCCGGCTCACATCGCGTAGAATGGAACGGCCGCGACGAGCACGGCAACAGCCTCGCGAGCGGAATTTATCTGTATCGCTTGAAAGCCGGCGGCGTTGCGCAAATGAAGAGAATGGCATTGGTGAGATAAATAGTGCTTGTGCCACGCACTTTGAAAATGCGTGGCACTTCTGTGGCGTGCTAAAAAGTGCCGGAACGTATGGTGCTATCGCGCGAAGTACCTCTAGGGCTTTGTCTGCCAAGCGGCGTTTTGTTGTGAACACATAATAAGAGGAACTGATGAAATCTGTTTTGAAGGTAATCGGCTATGGTGTTGTGGTGTTGATTGCCCTGTTGGTGGTGAGTTACTCCGTCATGCATGTGCGCACCACGATGCATATGAATCGTGTTTATCAGATTCAACCCGCACCCGTGAGCATTCCCACGGATTCGAATGCCGTGGCTTGGGGCAAGCATCTTGCCGTTTCGCGCGGCTGCCTAAAATGTCACGGAGATAATTTGAGTGGAAAAACGATCAACGATGATTTCGCATTGGGCCTTCTCGTCTCCACGAATCTCACCGGGGGCCGTGGTGGCGTTGCGCAACAGCGCAGCGACAGCGATTGGGTGCGCGCGATTCGCCACGGCGTGGGCGCAGATGGCAAGCCGCTCATCGCAATGCCTTCGCAGGATTCCTATTACATGAGCGATGAAGATTTGGGCAGTTTAATTGCCTATATCAAACAAGTACCGCCGGTCGATAACGAAGTGCCGGAGAACAAGATCGGTCCGTTGGCGCGCGTACTTTATCAGTTCGGGAAATTGGATGTGCTCATTCCCGCGGAAATGATTCAGCACGATGCGCCGCGGCCGGAGTCGCCGCTGGCCGGCGTCACGCCGGAGTATGGCCGGTATCTCGTGCGCGGTAATTGTCAAGGCTGCCACGGAGAGACTCTCGCGGGCGGCCCGCCGTTGGTGCCGGGTTTCCCGCCGGTCGCAAATCTTACGAAGTCGGGCCCTCTCGCCAATTGGCAAGAGCCGGATTTTATCAAAACGATGCGCACCGGCCAAACGCCGGAAGGCAAACAACTAGATTCGGAACACATGCCGTGGAAAGAATTGGGACAAATGACGGACACGGAGCTGCGCGCGGTGTGGACTTATTTGCATACGATGTGAGAAGGTGTAGATCGACTCATTTGAAGGAAAGAATGATATGGAAAGACAATCCGGTTTCACGATGCAACAAAAATTATTGGCGGCGGCTTTCTTCATTGGACCGCTGCTGCTGTTGTTTTCCGTCGGTGCTTTTACTCTGGGCATCGGTTTGATTCCGCCAGGGATCACCAGTTATATCGAGGGCATGTTTGGCGCTTATGCGCTCATGCTTTTCATTCCCATCTATCTCGAGCTTGCCGGGAGATTGAGCCGCACGCACAAAATTTTGGGAGCGGTAACGACCGTTACCGGGTTGTTCGGTGCGGCCGTGGGCGCCAGTCTGGAGCTGATGCGCGTGATCGAATATGCCTTGCGGCAACACGGCGCGGGCGATACAGTTTGGCAATCTTTTTATGCCGCGCCCAATTGGGAGTTTTTGCTCGTGGCTTTGCTCGGGCCGCTGTTCCCACTCACTTCGATTCTCTTGGGCGTTGGTTTTTTCCGCGCCAAAACTTTTCCGGCATGGGTTGCCGCGGCTTTGATTTGCGCCGGAATATTTTTCCCGCTCGCGCAAGTGCTGGAATGGGACCTCGGGCTCAAGCTGTTTTATCCTCTAGCTGCCGTACTGTGGCTCGCAGCGCTCTCTTTTGTCGGGCGTGAATACACGCGCAGCCTCGCTTAACAGCAGTTGTCGCACGCAATTTGACGAGAAGAAATGACTGCTTGCCAAATGTCTACTTTCACGGAGAGCCGTACACATGACGCCTAGCACCCTCGCTGCAACTTTTCCCATTCGCGTTGCCAATGTCCGAGCGCTCGGAGCCGTTGGAATCTTGGCCGCGCCCATGCTCCTTTTTAGTGTGCCGTTTTTGGAAACTAGTTCAGCGACGAGCAGTCGCATCGCTGCGGCGTTGGGAATGTTATTTCTGTTTGGATGGCTTTGCAGCGCCCTCGGTCTGCGTTTGTTGCGCGTAACAGGAAGCAGCGCGGCAAGCAAGTTTGCCTTTGTGATCCAACTCCTCGGGCTGACGCTCGCGGCTGCACAACAAGTGCAGGACATGATCTATGCAAATCAGATTCCATCCAACGTTTTCTATCAGATCTGCAACGCGGCTTGGCCGCTGAGTGTTTTGTTCATGCTCGTCATCGGCGCCATGGCATTGAGAGCCGGAGTGTGGGCAGGCTGGCACAGATTCACGCCGCTGTTATGCGGTTTGGCGTTGCCGCTCATGTTCTTGCTGCGCGCGGTTTGGGGAAGAGAGGTTGGAGTCTTCTTCTTTGGGATTTATACAACAATAGCGTGGGCGCTGCTGGCTTTCGCGGTGCGCAACGCCGATTGATTGGCTCGTTTCGGATGATCGTCACACATTCTCTCGCATTCGCAAGTCCCGTCTTGCAAAAGTCTGTGGCTGCTTGCCGGAATGTTGCTTCATGGCTTCAAGAAATACTTGACAAATTGACGAAAATAGGAGACCACAAATGTTACAGCGTTTTTTGCTGCCGTTGCTTCTACTTCCCGCTTTAACCCTCGGGCAGGAGATGATCAAAGTGAACGTGCTAGGACTTTATGATCGCGTGCCGTTACCGCCCGCGAGCGTGCAAGCGGCATATGAGCGCCACGAGTGCAAAGTAGAAAATACGTACCTACGCTGTTACCTAGACAAATTCTATAAGCCGATCATTGACGAGCAAAACATGCTTGGGCAGCAATTTGAAAAGTTGAATTTGGTTTTGAATGCACCGGCGCCGGCCTCCCTGCAACAAATGGATCCCGAAGAGATTCGCAAAAAGATGGAATCCATGAGCGTGGAGGAAAAAATGCAATTCGCCATGGCGATGACGCAGCAGATGGGACTAGGGCCGAAAGCATTGACGCCAGAATCCGAAGACGTTATCGCCGCACAGGAAGAATATGCCAAGTTGAATGAACGGCTCGCGTTGGATATGCAAAACACCGAGGCCCGTTACAAAAAGCAAACGGATCTCAAACAGGCGCGCGAACGCAAACACGAGGAGGTCAATGCGTGGTACACCGCCGAGCATAAAAAAATCCCGCTCGTGAGTTACGACGAAGCCGGGAGGTATCCGGAGCCGAAAGCGGAATACGCGCTTAAACAAGCGGCGATGGATAAACACTTCACAGTGGAGAATGAGTACTTGCAAGCGTTGCTGAAGTATTGGCCGGAGGAAATCAATTACCTCAAAACGCTTTATACTCCTTTTCAGCAAAAACTAGCGGCGATCAACTATGGCGAGGATGCCGAGAATATCGAAACCAAGCGTCTGCTCGTCGGCGGCCAAACTTCCATGCTTGGATCGGTCGAGGCGTTGATTAAGCTGTCACGCGCCGCCACGGAAGAAGCCGTAAAGTGGCAACTCGGCAAGATAGAATTGGAAAAGCAAAAGCCGGTGGAATAATTTCAGCGCGCTGTGCACACCCAACCAGCGGCTATTTTTATCGCCATTTCGAGCGCACGATAAGAAAGTATAAATCTCCCACTGCGTTCGGAATGACGCCGCCAAGGGCTCGAGATTTTAAGCTCACATTTTTTTGGTACTGGCAGCCGGCTCGCGCTCTTGGTAGTCTGCGAGGCGAAGCAATCGCACGAGCGTTTCGAAGGCAGGAATTTGATTGCGGAGAGTATGATTGCCGCGTTGTTTGAGATAGCTCGTGAACATCAAAACGAAGAAGCTGAAAAAGAAAAGCGCAGTCCACAAAAGCAACGGTAAGACTGTCGCCGCCGAAAAATTTGTGAACAGCGCCTTGCTGGAATTGAAGCCGAGGGTGAAACAATAAATGCTGCTCGCGAGCGCCAAAGCTTGAATGAACCAGCGGAGGTTGAGCTTGATCATGATAAAGATTTCAAACTGAAAATTCCAAATTTTCAATTTACCATTTGCAGTGCTTCTCTAATGTCCCTTTGCTTCCAAATACTTCTCAACGTCCATCGCCGCTTGGCAGCCCATCCCGGCGGCGGTAATGGCTTGCCGGTAGTAATGGTCCACCACGTCGCCGGCTGCGAACACGCCTTCCACATTTGTCATGGTGTGGTGTTTGAGTTTGATGTAGCCTACCTCATCGGTCTCAATTTGCCCCTTTAGAAATTCCGTATTGGGTTGATGCCCGATGGCCACGAACACGCCGTTGATGGGCATTTCGGTCGTTGCGCCGGTTTTGAGATTTTGCAGCGTCACGCCCGTCACCGTGTTTTTGTCCACATCGTGCACTTTCGTGATCGTTGAATCCCAAATAAAATTGATTTTGGGATTTTTGAACGCGCGCTCTTGCATGATCTTCGAAGCGCGCAGCTTGTCGCGGCGATGCACGATATAAACCTTGCTCGCAAACTTGGTGATGAAGTTCGAATCTTCCATTGCCGTATCGCCGCCGCCCACCACGATGACTTCCTGATTGCGGAAGAACGCGCCGTCGCACGTCGCGCACGTGGAAACGCCGCGACCGATGAGCTTGCGCTCCGATTCTATCCCAAGAAGCTTCGCAGAAGCACCGGAGGAGATGATCACGGAGTGCGAAAGATATTTTTGCTCGCCGACGAAAATTTCAAAGGGACGTTTGTTGAAATCCACGCGCGTGACGGCATCATAAACGAATTCGGTGCCGAAACGCTCGCTTTGCTGGCGCATATTCTCCATCAATTCCGGTCCGAGCACACCTTCGGGAAAACCGGGAAAATTTTCCACATGGGTGGTGAGCGTGAGCTGGCCGCCGGGTTGTGGGCCGGCAAACACGAGCGGTTTGAGATTCGCGCGCGCGGTATAGATTGCGGCGGTGTAGCCCGAAGGGCCGGTTCCAATTATAATCACACTTCGAATATCATTGTGCGTTGACATATTACTCCCATAAAGCAGATGATTCTTTAGTAATGCCGAGGTGACCAAAGTTGAACTGTATAAAAAGAGTCTAACTGTGCCCCAGCGGTATCACTGCTTAGATGCTTCTACACCGCTTTTCGTTACAGCGTTTCTTCAGGCCGGGGCTTAAACTCAACCGCCAATCTGCGACATATTCCTCTCCGGCCGGACAAAGGTCGCGCGATTGATTTCGTGGCCTTCTTCTTTCTGCCACACCGCAGCGCGGATCATTTTTGCCAGCTCGGCATCCGTGGCGCCGTTGCGCATCGGTGTTTTCAGATCGATACCCTTGAGTGAAAACAGGCAAGTCAGAAAATGGCCGTCCGCGGTCATGCGCACGCGATTGCAGGCATAGCAAAACGGCTCGCTCACGGAGCTGATGAAACCGATTTCGCCACGGCCGTCATGAAAACGATACGTATCTGCGGGGACGCCGTCTGCGCGTGTCTCTTTCGGGTAGAGCTCGTAGCGCGAGCGCACAACTTCTAAAATCTCTGCCGTGGTCAGCACTTGCGCCCGGCTCCATAATCCTTCTGCATCCAAGGGCATGAATTCGATAAAACGCACCTGATAGCCGCGTTCGCGCGCGAATTCGACGAGCGGCAGAACTTCATCGTCATTGAAGCCCTTCATGATGACGGTGTTGATCTTGACCGGCCGAATGGGATAGCTCGCCAGCTCATCCAAACCGGCCATGACCTTGTCGTAGGCTTCGCGGCGGGCCATGTCTTGAACGCGCTGCGGTGTGAGCGAATCCAAACTCACGTTGATGCGGCGCAGACCGGCACGGTACAAATCACCGGCAAGCTCTTTGAGAAAATATCCGTTGGTCGTCAATCCTAAATCTCTCAAGCCCGGCAAAGGCGCGAGCATGGAAACAAGTTGCGGCAGATCTTTGCGCAAGGTCGGCTCGCCGCCGGTGAGCCGGATCTTTTCTACGCCCAATCCGATGAACAAGCGCGACAGCCGCACGATTTCTTCGAACGTCAAAATCTGGCTGCGCCTCAGCCATTGCATGCCTTCTTCGGGCATGCAATAGCGGCAACGAAAATTGCAGCGATCGGTGATGGAGATGCGAAGATTGTTGGCGATGCGGCCGTAAGTATCGATGAGAGGTTTCATAGCAGCCTTTTGTTTCATTTTAGGTGCGCGCAAGATACCATGAGGGCTTCTGACAGTCAAGCAGAAATTCGGAGGCGCAATTCTACCTCAACGCTTTGCTTGAAAAAATAGTTGGGAAGCGCGAGGATTCGCTCGCTCTGAAGTCTTCTAGCGCGAAGAAATAAAAGTCAGGTAAACAAGCAAAGATGAAACCTCGGTGCAGCAGCGACAAAACATGATAAGCGCCGGCGGTTGCGTGGTGTCTACAATCAAACAACATCGTGCATGAGTCATACTCGTTGAAGCTTGGTTTGCGAGCGCAACGCTGAGTACTGCGATATTCGTGTCGCAAAGAAACAGAGCGTACGAGATGAGTATCGCGGTTCTATCTCACTCGAAACGAGGATAGGCGAGAATGGTTGCGCGGCTTTATTGGCATTTTAAACGCGAAAGCCCCGGCTCTATGCCAGGGCTTTCGAACTGAAGGGGCAAGCGGTTGCACTGGTCTGGAGTTTCCTCCGCAAGAAAGGGATGCGGCGACGAGGCCGTTTATTTGCGCAGGCCAGAGACGTGCAGGACTCCGATGAAATCATTCGCGAGCCGGGTCAGAGCTTCTTTCGTAATATATGTGGGCTCGATTTCGCGTTGGCCGCGCGCACCGCTGTTGTTGCAGCGGACAAAACTTAGGGAGGCGCCTTCCGTGAGAAGGATTTCGTAATAGTGCACGGTGCCGTCTTGGCGATAGGGCACATGGCTGCGCACTTGGGCGATTTGTTTGAGTTCGTCCAACTCGACGAGCCGGAAATGTTCGAGGAGGTAAGTGAGGCGCTTTTCGATTTCCGCGGCTTGCCGGGTGAGGAGCGTTTGGAGGGCAAGCTCCGCTCGCGGGTGCTCTAGCGTTTGCGCGGAAATGCTGCGTACCAAGAAGCCGTACTTATCCGCGTCTTGCATTTCAATGGTGAAGTGAATCCCGTCTACAGTTTGCTCATGTGTTGCAATGGCGGCGGGGCTGCTCTTGTTCAGCCACGGTTGCCGGGTGCTCAACTCGGTAACGAGTTTTTGTCCGAGGTTCATGATATACCTCCGTGATTGGTTGAAGGATTGGGCCTCTAATTACCTCTTATCTCAGGGTTCATTTATTCATTTCGATTTCTTTGTGTTCCGTTCCGTCAAAGGTCAGTAAAGTTTTGCTTTCGTCAATGATGGTTTCCAGATTCACCGGCCGCGTCCAAATGGTCTGGATGGATTTGAGCGTGTCGCGCGCTTCATCGAGCTTGAGGTCGATGCCTTCGTGGTGATGCCGCAAATACAACTCGCCGCGATTGCGATAGTTGCTGTCTTCCACGTAAATGAACGGCTGCCCAAAATTGGTGAGCAGGAAGAGCAGCTTTTGTTTGATGGCCTTGAATTCGCGATCGGAAATTTCGTACAGATTGCTGCGTTCGTTGTAATTGTATACGAACATTTTGTGTTCGCGGCAGAATTCCGGCGTCAAAAAAGCGTCGATGAACATGACGTCATTATAAAGTTTGCGCACTTCGAAAATTTTCTGTCGCCCGAGGCCGAGTTGTTTGTCCCAATTTTTCTTTGCGGCGTAGTCGTCGCATTCATCATATTCCTTGCCGAATTTGCCTTTGTTCCAGCGGTCTTCGATGTCGCGAAAAAGCTCGATGCCCAGCTTGTAGGGATTCAAGCGGCCCGGCCCGGTTGCGGCCCGGTGAATCCCGAAGCCGCGGAGCAGGCATGGAAACGGAAGCGAAGGTCAAGATGGATGTGATCGAGACGCTGATCAGGCTCCAGGAGATCGACCGGAAGCGGGACCGTCTCCAGAAGAGGCTCGACCAGGTCCCGATCAAGCTCAAGGAGCACACGGACACGATCGCGCGCCTCGAGGCGTCCATCGCGGAGCAGGAGCAGGTGCTGCGCGCCGCGCGCGCCGAGGCGGACCGCGCGGAGCTCGAGGTGAAGACCCGCGAGGAGCGCCGCGAGAAGCTCAAGTCGCAGATGAACGCGCCGAAGCTCTCGAACCGGGAGTACGAGGTCATCCGCGAGGAGCTCGCGGGAGTCCTCGCCGACGTCAACTCGTTCTCGGAGAAGGCGCTCAAGGCGCTCGAGAAGGCGGGCGAGGCGGAGAGCAACGTCGGGAAGCTCAAGGAGGAGCTCCGCGTCGCGCGCGAGAAGCATGAGGGGGCCCGGGGGCAGCTCGAGGGCTCGCTCGCGGACGTGCGCCAGGAGCTCCAGGGCCACGACGGGGAGCGGACCGGGTTCCTGCCCCAGGTGCCGGGCGAGGCGCTCCAGATCTACGAGCGCGTCCGCCGGAAGCACAAGGACGCCCTCGCGACCGTGGAGGGCACGATCGACCGGGTGGCGGGGCGCATCGGCAGCGATCTCCACTGCGCGTCGTGCCACATGTCGGTGACCGCGAACGACGCCGTCCAGGTGCTCGCGCGGAAGAAGGTCATCCAGTGCAAGTCGTGCGTGCGGATCCTCTACGTGCCGTGACGCGGGCCCCCGGAACCCCCCCGATCGGGAGGCCGGGAGTGACCCCCGGTCCCCGTACACTCTGCCTCCGCATGATGCCCATCGAGACCGCCTCGAACGTTCCCGGCCCGGAGACCCGTAGGGAGGCGGCGCGCCGCGTCCCCATGGCCTTCCCCATCGATCTCCGGCGGTTCCAG
>JABWAN010000122.1 GCA_013361015.1 Candidatus Zhuqueibacterota bacterium
AAACTGAACGTACACGTTTTCGAATCGGCAGAACTAACCCTCTGGAGGCAATCTATGCGTAAGCTTGGCATGCTCGTCGTAACGTTCGTGATGATTCTGACCGCCACCGGGTCGCATGCACAAAACTATAATTGGCTGAGCGAGCAAGCTCCTGGTTCCGTCACTCAAGGCGCCCTTGACAAACAAGTGGAAGCATTGCTGAAATTGTTCAGTTCGCTCTCCGGTTCCGGATTTGTGAATACCGCCGCATTGCATCAAGTCGGCGGCGTTGACGTACGCGCGACTTTCGTCGGCGCGCCGGTTCCCGAGGAATTCAAAGACATCATTCCCACGGTACAAGATCCTTTGGAGGGCGCGGATTTCGTTCCCTTTGCTTTTCTGCATGGCAATATTGGCCTGCCTGCAAATTTTGAAGCGTATGCGCGCTTTATGACGCTGAATATCAAAGGCGATCCCGGAGGCAACGTCACGTTGCTCGGAGGCGGCTTGAAGTATGGGATCTTGCGCGGCAACATTTCCATGCCCGACCTCACCGTGATAGCCGGCTATCAAACGATCCTCATTCCAGAAGACTTCGATTTCGGCACAGTTTCGACGTTGAGCCTCAAAGCCTATCTCAGCAAAAAATTTGTATTCATCACGTTGTATGGCGGCGGCGGGATCGACCGCACGAGCCTGAAGCTCAAGCTTGATAAAATTCCGTTGCCACCGAGTTTGTTCAATGAAAAATACGACGTGAATTATCCGCAAGGCACGGTCGGTTTCACGCTTTCCCCCTTGCCGTTGCTCAATATTAACGCGGACGCCAACTTCGGCGCCTTCACGAGCTTCTCGGTCGGCGCCTCGTTGAGCGTGAGATAACGCTAAAGATTTGTCATTCAGGAGGAATCCTTTTAAGGACCGGGAACAGTGCTCATGCTAAAAAAGATTCCTCCTGAATGACAGCACTAAAAATATCATGAAACGCTTAGGCATACTCGGCTCCACCGGCTCCATCGGCACCAACTGCCTGCAAGTCGTGGAAGCGCTCCGCGAAGAGTTCGAAGTGACTTATCTCGCGAGCCACAGCAATGTGGAATTGCTCTGGCAGCAAGCACAAATGTTTCGGCCCAAAGCCGTGGCGCTGGTGCAATCTGCGCAGAACTTGAATGGCGCAGCCTACGACCTGCAGCGCAGGTTTGATGCGCTCGACGTCGAATTATTGTTCGGAGACGAAGGTTTGCTCGAGTTGGCGAGCCGCGATGACGTCGATATTGTCGTCAATGCAATCGTGGGTTCCGCCGGCTTGCCCGCGACGTTGCGCGCGCTTGCAAACGGCGTCACGCTGGCGTTGGCGAACAAGGAAACGCTGGTCGTCGCGGGTGAATTGGTCACCCAAACCGCAAAGCGCGCCGGCGCGACTTTGATTCCGATAGACAGCGAGCACAGCGCATTGTGGCAATGCCTCAGCGGTGAGCGTCTCGAACGCCTCGAACGCGTAATCATCACGGCCTCCGGCGGGCCGTTTCGAGAATGGCCGTACGATGCCTTCAACAAGATTACGGTAGCCGATGCGCTGAAGCATCCCAATTGGCGCATGGGGCGCAAGATCACGATCGATTCGGCCACGCTCATGAACAAGGGTCTCGAAGTCATCGAAGCGCACTGGCTGTTTGCGCTGCCGCTCGCGAAGATCTCGGTGCTGATCCATCCCCAGTCGATCATTCATTCCATGGTTGAATTCGTGGACGGGTCGATCAAAGCGCAGCTCGGTTTGCCGGATATGCGTCTGCCGATTCAATATGCGCTCACCTATCCCGACCGTTTGCCGAATGCTTTCCCGCGTTTGGATTTCGCGCGCTGGCACACGTTGACTTTTCATGAGCCGGATCTCGAAAAATTCTCGTGCCTCAAGCTCGCATTGCAAGCGTTGTCGGAAGGCGGCACCGCACCTGCAGTGCTCAATGCGGCCAACGAGGAAGCGGTCGGCGCCTTTCTCAACGAGCGCGTGCGTTTCGTGCAAATTCCGCAAATCATCTCCGAAGCGTTGGAACAACATCGCAACGGCCAGGCGCGTGACTTCGAGGCGGTGCTGGCCGCGGATCGATGGTCACGCGCGTTTGTGCAGCAATACTTGTGTAACTGAAGTTTGCACACATTCATAAACAACCTCGCGTCGTCATTCTGAGAAAGACTTTTTGCGCGCTTGGGACCATCCTCCCATTGGGGTTTCTTTCCCCGTGCTCAAAAAGATTCCGATTGAATGACACCGGAAAAGAATCAAGCCAAGTGCGATGCAGGAGCGCGTTCGCACGCAAGTTTTGAGTTTCAGTTGAAAAGAGGAAAACATGACCATTACAACCATTGTTTCGTTCATCTTCGTGCTCGGCATACTCGTTTTCATTCACGAGCTGGGGCATTTCCTGGCCGCGAAATGGGCGGGCATTCGCGTGGAGCGTTTCTCGCTCGGATTTCCGCCGCGCATGTTCGGCAAAAAAATCGGCGACACGGATTATTGCATCTCGTGGATTCCGCTTGGCGGCTACGTGAAAATGGCGGGCATGATCGATGAATCCTTCGATGAGAAGATCGAAGGCAAGCCGGATGAATTCATGTCCAAACCCATTTGGAAGCGCGCGATCGTCATCGGCGCCGGGCCGTTCATGAACATCTTGCTCGCCTTTGCGTTATTCGTCGGGCTTATCTATAAAGACGGCATTCCCGAAGCCTCGCCGGAGGCCGTGGTCGGCTCGGTGATGGAGAAGTCGCCTGCGGAAGGCATCGGCCTCCAACCCGGCGATCGCATCCTGAGCGTTGCGGACCAGCCTATCACTTCATGGGAAGCATTGACCAAAGTTATTCACGGCTTGCCGGATTCGACGATTGCCATTGTGTGGGAACGCGCGGGCACTCGCATGGACAAGTTGGTGAAGCCCATGCTCGACCCGGCGCGGAAAATCGGATTGATCGGCATCGGCCCGCAAACCGTAATGCGCGAAGTCGGCCTCGGTCAAGCCATGGCTGCGAGCGCGACCTACTCCATTTTGTTAACGCGTGAAGTCGGAAAAACCATCGGCCGTTTGATTAGCGGGCAAGGTTCCGTGCGGGAAGATCTTGCCGGGCCGATTCGTATCATGAAATTCGCCGGCGAGTTCGCGCGCCAGGGTTTTATGAAATTGCTGGAATTCATGGCGCTCATCAGCTTGCAGCTCGGCTTGCTCAACATTCTTCCCATTCCCGTGCTCGATGGCGGGCATCTCGTATTTTTGGGATTGGAAGCGATCATGCGCCGTCCCGTTTCGCTCAAAGTGCGCGTGCTCGTGCATCAAATCGGCATGGCATTACTATTGGCATTGATGGCTTTTATTCTGATTAATGATGTGAGATCACTATGAAAGAGAGCTGATATGAAATTCGCGCAACGCATGGCACGCTTGGGCACCGAGACCGCGTTCGAAGTGCTCGCCAAGGCGCGGAGTTTGGAAGCCCAGGGCAAGAACATCGTTCATTTGGAAATCGGCGAACCGGATTTTGACACACCGCGCTTCATTGTTGATGCCGCGGTGGCGTCGTTGCAGCGCGGCCGCACGCATTACACGCCCGCGGCCGGCATCATGGAATTGCGGCGCATGATTGCGGAAAATGTGCAGCGCACGCGCGGCGTCGCAGTCCAGCCGGAGAATGTCGTGGTCACCCCCGGCGCAAAGCCGATCATGTTTTTCTCACTGCTGGCATTGATCGATCCGCACGATGAAGTCATCTACCCCAATCCCGGCTTTCCCATTTATGAATCCGTAATTCAATTCTCCGGCGCGAACGCCGTGCCGCTTGCGTTGCAGGAAGAGCGCGGTTTTCGTTTCAGCATTGCGGATTTGGAGAAATTGATCACGCCGCGCACGCGTTTGCTCGTCATCAACTCGCCGCAAAATCCGACCGGCGGCATTCTCACGCGCGCCGATGTGCAGGCGATCGCCGAGTTGGCGCGCCGCCATGATTTGCTGGTGTTGAGCGATGAGATTTACAAGGATATTCTCTATGAAGGCGAGCACGCGAGCATCATGTCCGAGCCGGGCATGCTCGAACGCACGATTCTGCTCGATGGATATTCGAAAACGTATGCGATGACGGGGTGGCGCTTGGGCTACGGCGTGATGCCCGAGCCACTCGCCAAGCACGTTGAGCGCTTGATGATCAACAGCAACAGTTGCACGGCCACCTTCGTGCAAGACGCCGGCCTCGCTGCGCTTTCCGGCCCGCGCACTGAAGTCAATGAGTTCGTCGCGGAGTTTCGCCGCCGCCGTGACATTATGGTCGCCGGTTTGAATGACATCAAAGGCGTGAGTTGCATCACGCCGGGCGGCGCGTTTTATTGCTTTGCGAACGTGCAGAAATTGCCGCTCAGCTCCAAACAACTATCCGATCGCTTGCTCGCCGAGGCGGGTGTGGCCGTGCTTTCCGGCACCGCATTCGGCAAATTCGGCGACGGCTACATTCGCTTGAGCTATGCAACCTCGGTCGAAAATATTCGCGAAGGCTTGCGGCGCATGAAGCAGGCGATTGAGGCGTTGTGAACGAATGTGAAAGTGAAAAGGCCATGAAAAATTCTAAAGAGCACGATTCACGTTTTTTGCACAACCAGCCGTCATTCCTTCTTGGTTTTGTAAGCTTCCTTGACTGGGGCGCGACGTTGGATCGTTTTCACCAATTTTATGATTTATCTTCGCCAGAGCTTTCTGACTGCCTTGCCCTCCAAAGCGACTGGGAAGCGGTTGGGAATGCTTTTCGCGCAGTCATGCAGGAAACGGGGAGAGAAAACGGTGAAGAGTGAAGAGCACGACATCGCAAAAGCAGATCGGCCAGAAGTTCAAACACCGACCGCGCGTTTGAAAGTAACACACTCCCAGATTCATGTAGGTCCCCTGCCTCCGCCCGAACAACTCATGAAGTATAACGAGGCCGTACCGAATGGCGCGGAACGGATATTTACGATGGTGGAAAAACAAATCACGCATCGGCAAAATTTGGAGACCGTAGCAGTCGAAGCCGATATCAAGAGATCATTTCGTGGTTTGGCCGCCGGTTTTTCCGTAACTCTTTTGGCTTTGTTCGTCGCGGCGTTCTTGATTTATAGCGGTCACGACTTTGCCGGCGCGTCACTTTTCGGTGTTTCCCTCGTGGCAATCGTTATCGCTTTTATGAGTGGTTCAGCCATGCAAAAGAAACTTGAGGGGAGATTGAGAATTCACCAGCAACTTGATCGCAACGAGTAAGAGCAGCTTTGAAGGATTCAAAACATGACAAATACACCGGCGACATCTCCCACCGTTCAAAAAACCGTTTTATACGACACGCACCTCGCACACGGCGCGAAGATCGTCGAATTCGGCGGTTTTCTCATGCCCGTGCAATACCGCGGCATCATTGAAGAACATCTGCAAGTGCGCAAATCCGTTGGCATCTTTGACGTTTCGCACATGGGCGAGTTCGAGTTTCGTGGCGCGAAGGCGTTCGACTTCTTGCAGCGCATGACCATCAACGATGTGAGCAAATTGGAAATCGGGCAGGCGCAATATTCCGCGCTGTGCTATCCCGAAGGCGGCATCGTCGATGACGTCATTGTGTATCGCAAAGCCGATCGCTACTTTATGGTCGTTAATGCCGCTAATCTCCCAAAAGATTGGGCGTGGCTCGCGCAGCATGCGGAGGCCGGCGCCGGCATGGTCGACGTGAGCAATGACACCGGCTTGCTCGCGGTGCAAGGCCGCAATGCACAGCCCACTCTGCAAAAGCTCACGCGGTTGGATTTGAAGACGATCAAATACTATTGGTTCGCGGAAACGGAATTAGCCGGCGTTCCCGTGCTCATCTCGCGCACGGGCTACACGGGCGAAGACGGTTTCGAAGTCGCAATGGCAACGCCGCATGCAGTGAAAGTGTGGAATGCGATCATGGAAGCAGGCAAAGAATTCGGCCTCGAACCCATCGGCCTCGGCGCGCGCGACACGCTGCGGTTGGAAGTGAAATTTTGTCTCTACGGCAACGACATCGATCAAACCACGAATCCGCTCGAAGCAGGTTTAGGTTGGATCACCAAAGCAGACAAGGGCGAGTTCATCGGCAAGTCTGCTATTGCACAGATGAAAGCCAATGGCCCAAAGCGCAAACTCATCGGTTTCGAATTGCCCGGAAAGAATATTGCACGGCACGGCTATGCAATTTTAAAGAATGGGAAGAACATAGGTCACGTCACGAGCGGCACGTTCTCGCCTTCTCTGCAAAAAGCCATCGGCATGGGCTACGTCACGACCGAGCACAGTGCCATTGACACCGAAATCACCATCGACGTGCGCGGCCGCATGGCTCCGGCGCGCATCGTGAAGACGCCGTTTTATCAGAGGCCGTATTGAGATGATCACCAATGATCAAATCGAAGAAATCACCGAACGTATTGTGAACTCCGTCGCGCCGGATCGAGTGATCTTGTTTGGCTCGCGCGCACGAGGTGACAACTCCGAACACAGCGACTACGACATTTGCGTGCTCAAAACCGGAGTCGCGCATCGCAGAAATCTCGCGAAGCAAATTTATCGCTTGCTCTACGACAGCGGTGCAGCCGTTGACGTCATCGTTGAAACACCGGAGCGTTTCGAGCAATTGAAAGACAATCGTTTTTTGGTTTATAAAGAAATTGCGCAGCACGGACGAGTGGTTTATGAGAGATCAAGCTCTCGTTGATGATTGGCTCAAAAGGGCGCATAGCAACCTTGAACGGGCTAAAAGTGGCAAGACCTCCGATGCCGTATTGCTCGAAGACCTTTGCTTTGACTGTCAGTAAGCCGTCGAAAAGGCGAGCAAAGCTTTGCTGGTGTATCTCGATTTGACGTTTGAAAAGATTCATTCAATATCAAAACTTCTAAAGCAAATCGAAGGCGCGGGCATTATGGTGCCCGACGAGATCAAAGAGACGTCCGAACTGACGGTTTACGCAGTCGACACAAGATATCCTGGTGACTATGATCCGATAACTGAAGAGGAGTATCAATTGGTTCTCTCAATGGCGGAAAGAGCCGTTAAATGGGCGGAAGAAAAAATCAGCGAGTTGAAGCAGACCGAAGCTGAAAATGATAACACATGAACAAATCGCCGAAATCACCGAGCACTTTGTGAAAAACGTCGAGCCGGAGAAAATATTTTTTGTTCGGCTCGTATGCGCGCGGCACGCAGAGAGACGACAGTGATTTGGATTTGTCAGTCGTGAAAGACTCGCCGCTCCCGCGCTACAAGCGAGGCCGCGAAATTCGTAAGCATCTGCGCCGCCTGAAAGTGCCGATTGATTTGGTGGTTTATACCAAAGAAGAGCTCGCGCGTTGGCGCGAGATGAAGACGGCTTTTATTACAACCGCCGTAGAAACCGGGGTTGTGCTTTATGAGTGATGAGGCGGCACAGACATGGATTCAACAGTTATCAAGAGCGTGGTAGAAAATGTTTCTATCGTGCAGGTAGAAGTAGATATTCTCGCTCTTGTACGTCAAGCTGCTTCAAAACGAATTCTTTATCTTCCTCATGCTTTGCGTCAGATGTTACGTTTGGACAGAATGATTACTAAATCCGAAGTTCGAAGTGTCGTCGAAGCCGGAGAAGTGATTTAGGATTATCCCGAGGATCGACGTGGGCATAGCTGTTTGATTTTGGGTTTTGGTGAAAATGGCCGCGCACTTCATGTGAACTGCGCCCCCAAAGAGGATTATTTGGCGATCATAACAGCCTACCCTCCCGATGACAAACATTGGGAGCCTGATTTTAAAACGAGGCGAAAGCCATGAAATGTATGTATTGTCAAGGCACGATGGAGCGCAAGACTGCTCCCTTTCAAATCAACCGGAAAGGTTATCATCTTGTGTTAAGCGCCATTCCCGCGTGGGTTTGTGCACAATGCGGCGAGGTTTACTTTGAAGAAGCCGAAGTAGAAGCCATTCAAGGAGCACTTCAAGATTTGGATGAACGAACTGAGAAGCTGGCACTAGCCGCATAATGATTTCATATAGCGAACAGGCAACATGAGGGAATATGATCACGGCCAATTTCATACATCGTACCTTCCGCATCAAGTGTGGCAACTCGATCGGAACAGGCTTTACTGTTGATGTTGATGGCAAACAGTACTTGGTGACGGCTAAACACGTCATTAAAGACTTTGGAACGACTGCTGGGCTTGAAGTTTTCGGAAATGCAGTATGGTCGCCTGTTCCTGCAAAGTTGGTTGGGCACTGCGACGAAAATGTTGATATCTCGATCCTAGCACCTACGAAACCAATATCACCTCCAAACTTGCCAGTGACCGCCAGTAGCGAAGGCCTCGTTTATGGGCAAGACCTTTACTTCCTCGGTTTTCCATACGGAGTGTTGAGTCGGGTGATTTTTAATGGAGCTGGTTATCCATTGCCTCTCGTCAAAAGGGCTATCTTGTCGTCATTTGCTGGTAACGTCTATCTATTGGATGGGCACAACAATCCAGGCTTTTCTGGAGGACCGGTTCTCTTCGGCCAAAGAGGAAAACTTCCAAATTGTGTGGCAGCAGTCATTTCTGGCTACCGCTCTTCACCTAAGCCAGTTTTTCAGGATGAGGAAAAGACTCCATTGGTTTTTCATGAGAATACGGGGATTATCATCAGCTACAAAATAGAACTAGCGCTTGAATTAATTCGCGCTAATCCCATTGGCCCCATCATATGAAGCTATTGGCTGTTGAAACGTCGACCAACGATGGCATTCATAATTACCAACGCCCAAACAAACAACTATTGAATAGAACACGGTGACCCCCCATGCCCACTAAGCGCGCCGGCATGAGCTCGCAACAGCAGCAGGAAATCCTCGGCATTTTGCTGATGACCCTGGGCATGCTCGTGCTCGCGAGTCTGATTTCATATAATCCCACCGACGAACCGCGCGGCTTCCAATTTTTAGAAGTGGAAAACGCGATGGGCGTTGCGGGGGTTTATATCTCATACGTGCTCATCAAAATTCTGCTCGGCCTGCCTGCGATCGTCGTGCCCTTTCTTTTGATCGGCTGGGGCCACACGTATTTTCGCGGCCGCTCGCGTGAGAAGATGGCACGTATCACCTATTACACTCTCTTGGCCGCGCTTTATATCGCCACGATTTTGGGCTTGCCCCAAGCTCTCAATCCCACCAGCAGCGCCATCGGCTTTTCCTATTCCGGCTTGATCGGCGGCTACATCGCGCAAAACCTCCATCACGCCTTCGGACTCATCGGCAGCATTATCGTCATCGTTGCCGTGGGCGCCATCACGCTCGTGTATTTGACGCAAATGAGTCTCAGCGAAGCTTTTGCTGCAAGCAAACACTGGCTCGCGAATTCCGGCTCATGGTTTCACGAACGCCTTGACACTGCCCGCAACTGGAAATCCGCGGCAACCACGGAGCGCGCAGGCAAAAAGGCGAGGGAAGAAGCGCCGGAAGAGTTTGAAGAAGAGCCGGAGGAAGCTGAGGAAACTGCAACGGAGCCGCGCTGGAAACGTTTGGCGCGCATGCGTGAGAATACCGTTGAAGCTCCTCCGCCCGGCGCACTCACGGCGCAACCTCCTCCGCCACGGCCGTTTGCGCAGAGAATGGAAACGCCCGTGCTTAAAGACGGCCTCAATGCGCCCAAGGCTGCCGCGCGCGATACTTTCGAAAAAGCTCCGAGCAGGCCGCCCTCTGGTCCGGATCGTTATGCGCATCCGCCGCTCGAGCTAT
>JABWAN010000123.1 GCA_013361015.1 Candidatus Zhuqueibacterota bacterium
GCGATAGCCTTCAAAATCTTTTTTGCCGCTGATGAAGTCAACGGACTCTTCTGCGGAACGATCCCAATAAATCGCGGCTTCACGATCCGCGGGCACGATCTTCACGCGCGGCATAGTGGGCGGCGTGGGCAAAACGTAGCGATCTAATTTGCCATCGCGATCAATGTCTTCGCCGGGATCGAGTTTATTGTTTCCATTACGATCTTCGCCATTATATGCGGTTTGCGCCCAGAACGCGTTCGTGTAGAGATTCTGCTTGCTCTGCTCCGTATCGCGGAAGTTGGCATCCTCGCCAAACTTGCTCGCACAAATCACGGCGAACACGACGTTGATCGACGAATCCGGCGCGAGTTGTTTGAACGGACCGGTCGTGAGCATCGTCATAAAGTTACCCTTCTGGCCTTTGATGCGCGTGGCAATGGTTTGTGGATCAAGCGGCACGCGCTGCTTTTCGTAATTTTCAATATCGGTTTGTGGTGAAAAGAGCAGCGGGTCACTGGCATCGCGAAAGAGCCAGGCATTGTAAGAAGAACGCACACGATAGCTCGAATCATTTGCCTGCGGCGTGGCGCCGAGATGTTTCATCGCGGCATACAGCCCGCGATCCGTAAAGCCGGGATCGCCGTCATAATCGAAAGTATAGACCATGCGCAAAGAATCAACGTAGCCGTCGCTTTTGTGTTGATAAAACGGCGAGCCGACGCGCGGCGGTGTGATATTCGTATTGCGCACGACCAAATCCGCCCATAGGGAAACATAAATGTCGCTGAGATTTTTGCCGCCAACGTTTTTAATGGTGTAATTCAAAATGACGAACGCATCCGCGAAAGGAAAGTCCCACGCATACGATTCGAGATGCACGGCGAGTCCAATGGGCGTGTGCTGTGGAATCTGAATCGTTGTGCCGGGCACCACGACGTTCGAATCTGTAAAGTCTGCAATGAAATCTTGATGGCTGATTGCGGCCGGATCATAAAACGGATTCTCAATGAGGCTCGAGCGATGGCGCACAAGGTCGTTGGGATCGGCCGTGTTGGTGAACTCAAAGCCCGCAGCGACATCGCGCAGAGAAGGAATATCCTTCGCCCCAGTCGTAACGAGCACGGTGCCGTCATCGCGCCGGCCGCCGACCCACAATCCGCCCACAAACATGTGCTCAATGCCCGAGCCTTTGGGATACTCGCACGAAGGTTGATCCTCGGGTGATTGCGTCGCGAAGCCATCGCCGATCGTGCCGAAATTACTGATGGTCATGCCGATGCTGCCGACCGTCGTGAATTTGGTGTCGTCATCGACAGTGGGTTTGCGCAAGCCGGGTATTTGCTCATTCTGAGCGAAGGAAGTAAGTTGGGTCAATGCCATTGTGGCTATTACCAAACTCAAAAGGAGATTGGAATTTCCGGTTTGCGGGCGGTGTTTTTGCGCTCGAATAGAATCTTTAACATGCAAAAAAGTGGAGCTGGAAAATCTCCTTTGTGGTTGGGTGAGGAAGCCATGACACCAAACGGCCCCACTCAAAGGGGGAAGATTCTGACTTGGGGCTATGCTTTGACGTGAGGAAATTTTCAGTAATGCTTGCGAGTATTTCATAATGATTTCGAGGAGAAGGGGATTCGAAGCGCGCGACTATGGATTTATGAGTTGAAAGCGGACGCAATCTAACCATACGAATTCACTTTGTCAAGCCGAGGGCGGAAAGTTTGAGCAACAGTTTTGATTCAGCTCTGCTGGGGATTGCCGTTGCAGTTGATTTTGCGGTTTCTATCTTGAGTTGAAAAATTCACCTTCACGAGGAATCATTATGCACAAAAAGCTATTCTTCGTTTCAATCTTCTCGCTTCTTGTATGGCTGGCAACGTCACGCGCGCAAGCCTTTTCTTCCGCTGACAGCCTTGCCCAACTCGTGAACGAAGCGTGGCAAATCATCGATACCACTTATTATGATACCACGTTTCATGGCGCGAACTGGAAAAGCCTGCGCCAGAAATATTTGTCAGAGCACTATCATTCCAAAGCGCATGCATACGCCGCAATCAACGAGATGCTCGCGCAACTCGAGCAACCTGCGACACGCCTTTTGACTTCCGAAGAATTCGCGGCTTTCTTGCAGGAAGTTACCGGGCAGCCTCATGACGGGTTGGGCTTATTGGAATTGCTCTCGGTCGATCTTGATGAGCGCACGAAGCAGCTTGTGGTGGTCTCGCCGGTGTTCAATTCGCCGGCGGCGCGTGCCGGCTTGTGGCCGCACGATAGGCTCACCCATATTGAGGAGGCGGCGACTGCGGAGATGAGTTTGAAAGACGCGATGAAAAGACTCCGCAAACCCGCCGGCCAGGAGGTCAAGCTGACGATTACACGCGAGAATCAGGAGAAGCACTTTGCTCTTCGCAGTGAGGCGCTCACACCCACAGCGAGCGCCTTGTATACCGCGGTGAAATTTGAACAGGGCAGGAAGATTGGCTATTTGGCGCTGCGCATGTTCCTGCAAAATTCCAGCGCGGAGCTGCGTGAAGCTTTGATCAAACTTGTGCAAAAAAAGGTGCAAGGCTTTATTTTGGATTTGCGCCACAATCCCGGCGGTAGCATGGCCTCGTGTCTGCAAATTGTGGGGGCATTTCTCGGCGAGCTGCCGATCGGAAAAATTTCCAGCCGGGGTGTGATCAGCGTGCTGGCCGGACAAGGTGAGAAACTTACGAATCTTCCGGTGGTCGTGCTGGTGAATGAAGGCACGGCGAGCGCGGCAGAGTTATTGGCCGCGGCCCTGCAGAGTCATCAACGCGCGATTTTGGTCGGCGCCCGCACTTTTGGTAAAGGGTTGGTGCACGGCTTTCAACAACTCTCCGATGGCGCCATGCTTATGGTGACGATCGGGAAACTGCAAACACTTTCAGGCGAAGAGATTTTACGCGAGGGAATAACGCCGGAAGTCGCGATCGACATGCCGCCTTCATTGACGGAGACTGTGGCTTCCACGAACGACAAGCAATACCTGGAAGCCGTGAAGATTTTAGCACGACGGATCGCGCCTGCCGGCGACAGAAAATGAACTGCGGTTGGGTTTTCTGCAGCGTGCCACTAACCAATAACAATTTGCGCAGCACACCCAGAAACTCAAAGCGGAGGAACTTGATTTGGTGTTCGATCGTGGGCCGGGCATTGCATGGAGGAGATCGCCGCAAGGCGCATTGACTTTTTTCTTTTATCTACCATAGAAAGGACGCGCCGCAGCCACGACGTTCGATAAGCGGATGGTTTGATAGATACATTTGCAAAGAGCTTCGATATTCTGAGAACGAACGCGATTGTGACAGGCTAATACCCGAACACATATGTTTGTTTGATCGCAACTTCTCCTTTTGCCGGGTCGCTGAGGCCGAAGTCATTCCAGCGTTTGATGCGCCCCACCATGCAATCTTCTACAGCCGGGCTTTGCAATGTCGAGGAAATTATGCTCACGGAATCGACGCTGCCCCTGGCATTCACAATGATGCGAACGCGGACTTCACCTCGCAACGACGAATTGCGCTTCAACTCGCGTTGATAGCAATATTGTATCGCCGCATTGTGTTTGGTCACCACTGCGGCGATGGCTTCCGGCGTGCGCTCAACAAAAGCGCCGGCCGCATAGAGCCCTCCGGCGTTCAACGCAGGAACGGACGAATTTTCGCGCGCGCCCTGCGCCGGTATTTCGAGGGTGTTGCTGCTGTAAGTGATCCCATCCTTTCCGATTTGCTCGACGCGATACTTTACGTTCTGCTTAAAAGTATAGAGCGGGTCGACATAATGTTTTGCAAACGTAATTGCCAAATGCTGTTCGTTGCGGTAAAGGATGGATACCGTTTGCGCACCGGGTGAATTTGCAGGCAGATTGCCCCATTCCAGAACATAAGCGTTGTCTGATTTGCGAGTTGCCTTGAGCACAAACGCCGGTGCTTGCGCGCTCGCATTCGTGATTGCCGGAGCGCCCTTGGTTTTGCGCAGACCGGCAAAAAGACTCTGTGGCGGAAGCGCGATGACGGGTTTTACCGCAACGGGTTTTTCCTCGGCGCTGATAAACTGCGCATAGCTTTCCTCCTCATAATAGCGATTGCCGCTGCGATCAGTAAGATGGATGGCAAAAAACGGCTGATCATGACGCGGATCATTGGGCGCAATTTGCGGCAATCCATGTACGCTGGTCTCGAACTCGAAGGAAGCAACTCTCGCTGTATCCGGCGAGAGGCGTTTGACCGGCAAGGTGATGGCGACCGGTCCGCCTTCACTTCGAAAGGCCAGCTCAACGCGCAGGTTTTCTGCCGGAGCGCGTTTGTGGGCGCGACCGGCAATAACGATCTCACCACTTTTTCCTCCCAAATGATAAACTTCAACCGAAGCTTCTTTCACGGAAGAAGCTGCGCGCGCATTGTGCGCCACGGGTTTTGCCGCTATTCCGGAAGAAGATTGGGCATACACACGCAAGTGCACTACAACGATTAAACACAGAAGGCGGACGAAATGTATTTGCAGTTTCGCTGCGGACGTGAAGACGCGCCGGGAGAGCGCAAAGGAATGAGCCGCCCACGACCCCGGCGTAATTCTGCTTCCCATGGCTTTCTTCTTCCTAAATAACAAAGCCGACGAGCTGTGGATCATCATACGATACATTTCATGCGTCGCAATATGCTGAACGCACTTCCGCAAGGACGGAAGCTTTTTCAGCTCTTGCGCCTGTCAAAATACTCAAGCCTTTTTCAGCGCAACGCTGACAGGCAAAGTGAATCAGCTAGGGAGGTGGAAGTTTGAAAAATTGGAGGAGGTGATGTATGCAGCCGGGCTCGCCAATCAGAGCCAAGCTTTGGTTCGCGCTTGCAGAAGTGAAATCGAGTATCTTACGAATACGAATTTTGACAAATACGAATCAACATGGAGTGAGGTACCGCATAGTCGCATATTCTGCGTAAAAGCCCGAGAGGATCAGCCGGCGTAGCGTTCCGTAACCGTGGCCGCGAAGACGATCGTTCCAATGAAACCGATCAGGCCGGCAACCACAAACGTGACTGCCGGCGCCGTTAGCCAGAGCCAGCCGCCGAGCACGGCTGCAGGGGTCACGGCGAGGCTGCGCATGAAATAATAAAGACCGACCGTCCTGCCGCGCAAATGCGGCGCGGCGGAGTCTACAATCATCGCCTTGCGCGCGGGCTCTCCGATTTCACGCAGCCCGCCGATGATAAACGCGAAGACCAGCATGCTGAGACTCGAAGCCATGACAACGGCAATCGGAAAGAGCGCAAAGCAGATAAAAGTCGCGACGACCAATGGCTTGCGGCCAATACGATCTGCAAGCTGCGCTGCGGGCACATAAACGAGGATGGAAGTTGTGACTTGCACGGCAACGAGCGCGCCATATTGTGCGAGGTTGATGCCGGTGATATTGGTAACATAGAGAACGATAAACACGCCGGCCATGCCTTCACAAGTTCTGATGATAATGTCAGAGACTAGGAGCCGCCGGAGTGATGCTTGAAAGGAACGCCAGACACTCTGCACGTTGCTGGTCGTTGCACTGGTATTGATCGCTACGTTGATGGCGCGCGCCAGCAACAATGCCAGCGCGGCAAAAAAAAGCGTCGTCACCAAGCCGACTCGCACGCCGCTTTGAACGCCGAGCTTTGCGATAAATATGCCACCCAAGAGCGGAGCGACAATAACAGGCACGCGCTTCAAGATTGCCTGCACGGTGAAGCCTCGCGCGCGTTTTTCTTTGGGCAAGGCGTCGCCAATGATCGCGAAGATTGCGGGAGAAGCCATGCTTTGCCAAGCCATCGTAAAGGCAAGGCCGAGAAACAGCAGCGGCCAGCAGAAACTGAAGAGGTAAATGAAATACCCAATCGCCGCGAGCCCAATGAAGAGGACGAATGCGCGTCGTCGTCCGAAACGATCTGCAATCCATCCGCCCGGATATTGATAGATCGCATCCAAGAAATCATTCGCAGTCCCGAACCAGCCGATGCTGTTCACGCTCGCGCCCAGTGCTTCGAGGTATTTGGGCAAAAATTTTTTCCACAGTTCTTCACCGAGGCCAAGCAGGAACACAATGGCCGAAGCCGTGAGCACGTTGCGTTCGAGGCCAAGCGTTCCCCCTTCGAAGATGGTGTTCTTGGATGTGGGCACGATATCAACGAAGCATTTATTGAGAGCGTTCGACGTGCAAACGGCACCACGCATACAAAGCGTCATAGACGACAAATTGCGCGTGCAAATTAGCGTGGTCATCCGGCAGCAATATGCCGAAGCCAGTGGCGATCGCCTCCAATCCCGGCGCCAGTTCGTCGGTGTTCAACTCCGACGCAATGTCCGCGGCATGAACGATCTTCGCTAGACGCTGCAAAGCAGGGTCGGTCAATTCATACTTTTCGATAATTGTCTCAAACGAGCATTTGTCGTTATAATGTCCAAGCTCGACGCCCGGCGTATCGAACGGTATTGCGCCGGTTTCGGCTGCGACGTGATCAATCTGATTCTTGGGTACGAACAAAAACTTCGCATCGGAATCCACGAAGCGCTTAATGAGCCAGGGACAGGCGACGCGATCGACATGGACGTGTGAGCGTGTGACCCAGAGCATACTCTTCTCCATAGTTGAAAAAGCGTCATTACAAAAAATGTCACTGCGCCTCTTCTCGTTTTGTCATCCCGCAGTGAACTCCTCGGCGCTAGGCACAGTGCTAATACCGGGGAAGTTCCCTCCACGATGACAGCACTGAGGGGCTGTGAACGGAGCTATTGAAAAGCGCAAAACCTTCGCGCCAACTCCACAAGCGCATCGCGGCAGGCGAGCACTTCAGTAATGTGCACGTATTCTTCAATGCTGTGCAAGCCCGCGCCGCCGGGACCGAAGATAACGGTTGGGATTCCGGCCTCGCCGAGAATCGCAGCATCAGTCCAAAACGTCAAGCCGCCGCGCGCAGTTTTATGACCGAGGCGATGCAGTACTTCTTCCAATAAGTTTGGCAGCGCATGTTGCGGCGCAATCTCATATGATGAGCGTTCGAAACTCAACTTTGCTTTGCCTTCGAACTCGTGATCTTCTGCGCGGAGAGCATTCAAAATGTTTTCCGCTTCGCGCCATGCCGTGGCGCCGTTTTCGCCGTTGATGGTGCGCCTTTCCGCCTGCAACACACAGTGATCCGGATACACGCTTAACTCTCGCCCGCCGTTGATGAGGGAAGCGTGCAATGAGGCGGTGCCCAATATTGGATGCGGCGGCTTCGCTTGCAGCACGCGATCCAATTCTTCCAAACGAGCGAGCACGCGCCCCATTCTAAAAATCGCATCGCGGCCTTCGCGCGGGCGGCTGCCATGCGCCGCGCGTCCCGTGGTTTCAATCTCCAGCCACGCGAAGCCTTTGTGGCCGACGCCGATCATCAGATCCGTTGGCTCGGTGACGACCGCGGCATCCGCATGCCATTTCTGCACGAGCGCTTCTGCGCCGATACTCGCGTATTCTTCGTCAACCACACCCGCAACGAGCACTCTTCCTGCGTGCAATCCACCGGTGGCAGCGAGCACGCGCGCGGCGCCAATCATAGCAGCAACGCCGCCTTTCATGTCTTGCGCGCCGCGGCCGTAGAGCTTGCCGTCGCGTTCAAACGGCGCGAAGGGTGAAGTCATTCCGGTCACACCAACCGTATCGATATGGCCACACAACATGAGTGTGCGCCCGGGTGTGCGGCCTTCCAAAATACCGACAACGTTGGGCCGGCCCGGAGCAACCTCGTCAAGCTCAACGCGCATGCCGAGGCCGCGCATTTCGTCAGCGAGCACATTGGCAATTCTCCCTTCGCCCGCAGCGCCAGGAACGAGCGATGGGTTGATCGAATCGATGGCTACAAGATCGTGCAGCAGTTTTACAGTTGGGTCCGTCATATGGTATTATTCAATCACGAATGGTTTCTACTGAATCGCCCAAGCACTCGAATGTGCGCTCTTATGCGCGTTGATTAGCGCCTATTCGCGGTTGAGAAATTTGGTCGCGGGAGTAACTGCAATGCGGCGATGCTTCTATCCCTCCAAAGCCTGTTTGAAATCTTCGACCAAATCTGTCGTCGCTTCGATGCCCACGGAAACACGCACCAGTTTATCCGAGATGCCGATGCGTTGGCGCTCCGCGGGCGCCATGCCGGAGTGCGAAGTTGTTGCCGGACGCGTTACCAACGTTTCAACACCGCCGAGACTCGGGGCAACGAGGGGCAATTGCAGGCGTGCAACAAAACGCTCCGTCGCTGCGACGTCGCCTTTTAGCTCGAAGCTCATCATACCACTGAAACCGCGAAAGAGTCTGCGCGCGCGGTCATGGTGCGGATGGCTCGGCAAGCCGGGATAGTTGACGCTCTCGACTTTGGGATGCGCCGCGAGAAACCGCGCGAGCTGTAAGGCGCTCTCGTTTTGATAGCGCACACGCAGCGCCAGCGTTTTCATGCCGCGGTGCAGCAGAAAACACGCGTGCGGATCGAGCGAACCGCCGAGATGATTGAGCAGGTGCGTGATCTTTTGAATCAAATCGGCGCGCCCGACCACGGCGCCGGCCACGAGGTCGGAATGGCCGTTCAAATATTTCGTGCAACTGTGCAGCGCCAAATCAAACCCGTGTGCGAGCGGATTGAAATTCACCGGTGAAGCGAACGTGTTGTCGATGAGCGAGATCAATCCGTGCGCCTTTGCGAACTTTACGGCGGCCTCCAAATCCGCGACTTGCAAAGTGGGATTGGTCATGGTTTCGACGTAGATGGCTTTGGTATTGGGCCGCAGACTTTTCTCCCAAGTTTGCGGCGCGTTGGCGTCGATCAAAGAATAGGACAGGCCCAAGCTCGAAAAATTCTTCGTAAGAAAATCGTGCGTGCCTCCATACAGACAATCTTGCGCAAGCAAATGGCCGCCGCCTTCGAGCAGAGTGAGGAGGCTCGTGGTGATGGCCGCCATGCCGCTCGCCGTGACCAGCGCAGCTTCGCCGCTTTCGAGCGCCGCCAGTTTTTTGTGCAACACTTCATGGTTCGGCGTGTTGTTCAAGCGGATGTATTTCAGATCGTGATAACTTTGCTCGCCGGAATAGAGGAACATCGCGGATTGATAGATCGGCAGACACACTGCACCGTTCACGCGCGGCGACGGCTCGCCCGCGTGGATGACTTGCGTTTCAATGTTGCGCCAGGAAGGATTCATTCGCTCTCCTCAATCAAATGGAATGGAAAAGATTTCGCGCTCTCGGCCAGAGGCTACACCAACCTATAGAATCCCGTTTCTCAAAGCAAGCGCTTTTAGCCGTGTAGATGCTCTGCAACGTTTGGCACGGGAATCCGTCTCTTCCCTCACAAACATTTTGAAAGGAAGAAAACATGTCGCACTCGCATGCGCTAGCGTTGACGCGCAGAGATTTTTTTGCGCGCGCCACGACGTTGGCTTCGGGATTGATCGTGTTGCCGCAATTCTTGGGTGTGCAAGCGCCGCAACAAACTGCGCCGCCGCCGTTGAAAGGGGAGTTGGTAAAAGAGTTTGTAATTGCCGGTCACAACAATCTCGAGCGCGTAAAAGAAATGCTCATACAAGAACCCGGCTTGCTGAACGCAACTTGGGATTGGAAGGCAGGCGATTTCGAAAGCGCTCTCGGCGGCGCCGGACACATGGGCAGGAAGGATATCGCAAATTTTTTGCTCGAACAAGGCGCGCGTATGGATATTTTTGTGGCGGCCATGCTGGGCAAATT
>JABWAN010000124.1 GCA_013361015.1 Candidatus Zhuqueibacterota bacterium
AATACCATAAACCAGCACCCCGCCGAGCTTGTGCAAGGCTTCAAACACGGTGACGCGATAACCGAGTTGAATCAACTCTCCGGCCACGGTGAGGCCGGCCGGGCCGCCGCCCACCACAGCAACGGACTTGCTCTGCTTGTCTGAAATATTGATCGAGAGCTTGCCATTGCTTTGCTCACGAACATAATCCGCCACAAAGCGCTCAAGACGGCCGATGGCGATGGGTTGATACTTTTTACCCATAACACAAACCAATTCGCATTGGCTCTCTTGCGGGCAGACGCGGCCGCAAACCGCGGGCAAAGCATTTTTCGTTCGAATGATCTCCGCAGCCCGCTTGAAATCGCCATGCGCGACCATATCCACAAAACGCGGAATGTCGATACCCACCGGACAGCCCGCAATGCACACGGGTTTTTTGCACTGCAAACACCGGTTCGCTTCGAATACGGCTTGGTCATCACTATAGCCGAGCGCAACTTCATTGAAGTTGGTGATACGTATTTCCGGTGCTTGTTCCGCAGTCGGAGTCTTTTCGGGAATAATTTTTTTGGCCATGACTTTCTCTAAAAACTCGGAGCGAGGGGTATTGGACTATTGGAGTAATGCTGTTCCAGTGCTCCACTACTCCAACACTTCAGCACTCCATCCATCAATCAACCCCAGACTCCCTTACTGCATCACTTCTTTCTCTTCTTCGTGATACATCCGTTGCCGCCGCACCAATTCATCGAAATCCACGTCATGCGCTTCGAAATCCGGGCCGTCGACGCAGGCGAATTTGACTTTGCCGCCGACCGTCACGCGGCAGCCGCCGCACATGCCGGTGCCATCCACCATAATGGGATTCAGACTCACAATGGTTGGAATGTGAAACGGCCGCGTGAGCTCCGCCACGGCGCGCATCATAGGCACCGGGCCGATACAGAAAACACGGTCGACGAAATCCGTGTTGTTCAGCATCTCGGTCAAGGGGCGCGTCACCAAGCCGTGTACGCCATAGCTGCCGTCATCCGTTGTGACGATAAGGCGATGCGCAACGCGGCGCATTTCCTCCTCGAGAAGGAGCAGCTCACGCGTGCGCGCACCCATGACCGCCGTGACGTAGTTTCCGGCAGTGCGCAGTGCGGCAACCACGGGATAAATTTCCGCGACGCCCACGCCTCCCGCCAAGCAAACGCAGTGTCCGAATTTTTCGATATGCGTCGGCTCACCAAGCGGGCCGCAAACATCGGGCAGGAAATCGCCCGCCGCTTTTTTGCCCATGAGCTGCGTGGTTTTGCCAACCTCCTGCACGATGAGCGTGATCGTCCCGCGTGCGGCATCGGCATCTGCGATGGTAATGGGAATGCGCTCGCCTTCTTCATGCACGCGCAGGATGACGAATTGCCCGGCTTGGCGATGGCGCGCGATTTCCGGCGCAACGACTTCAAAACGTTTGATGCCGGGCGCAAGAGTTTGTTTGGCTAGAATAGGATACATGCAGCGTCTCTGCTGGTGCGATTTTACCGATCTCCAACGGAGAGATTAGAAGCCACGGTTAAAATCATCCGTTGGCGCTCCTCTCTCCGTTGGAGAAAATTTTAGAAAAGCATTTCGCGGCGGCTCGTGGGCTTGAGGCAAAACTGGTTTTATTTTGCCGGTAATCGTTTTGGTTTCCGCTTCTCTCAATCTCCGCCGGCGCCGTCGACGCCGATATAGGCATTCAAGCCTTCCAACTCGTGCGAAAGGTTCTCGACGATGTTCCGCATGAGATGCCGCACGGAGAGCATGCCTTGCAGTTTTCCCATGTGATCCACGATGGGCAAATGGCGAAAATGTTTGTCCGTCATAAACTCGAAGGCATCGCCGGTGGTCATTTCCAGCGGCGCGATGAGCGGCTCGGGCGTCATCACTTCGGACACCAGCGTCTGTTGCGGCGAAAATCCCGGGCGCACCACGCGGCGCATGAGATCGCGCTCGGTGAAAATGCCGAGCAACTTTTCCCCTTGCACCACTGCCACGGCGCCAACGCCGACTTCACACATTTTTTCCACTGCAGCTTTCACGGTATCATGCGGCGAAACAACGACGGGAGGAACACGAGCAATCTTCAAAAGGTTCATAGCAAACTCCGTTGTGAAGTATCACGCTAAAAGTGACGGTGCGGGAACTACTCGAATGTTGTCATTCCGAGGAAATCTTTTTGAGCGCCGGAGTTGATGCCCGCCGCCGAGAAGGACTCTTTCTGAATGACATGTTATTTGGAAATTGCTCACCACAGACTGGTGAGAATCTTTGCGCAGTCATTGCAATACACCGGCGCGATTTTGCTTTCATTCAACCAATACGCCTGGCAGTATGCGCAGGTATCATAACTGCGCCATTCGCAAGCGAGGCAGATTTCTTCCTCGGGCAACGGCTCGTTTGCGAAGTACTCACGCGGGTCGATCTCTTTGCCGCAACTGCTGCACAGCAATATCGTCGAGGGCGGCTTCGACTCCGGTTTCGACTTCAACAAAATTCCACTGAGCCAAGCGCCACGCTCACGATTCTTCTTGGCAATGAAATCCGCGTAATCCAGAATCGCGCAAAGCTGGCTTGCGGCATCGAGGCCGGCTTCGCGCAGAACCATGTGCGCTTGCCCGCTGCCGGGATACCTGTGCTCGCGGAACGAGTGCAGCGTGCGCTGTAAACCTTCTTGCGAGCGCACCCAGCGATACATCGTGGGCAACGTGAAATCCGTAATGCCCATGGCTTCGTGCATAAAGTGTTCGGGGAAGATTTTCTCCTGCTCTTCTTTGGGCAGACGATTGAAGAGCTCGGCGCTCGTCACATAATACACATTCATATTCAAGCCGCGTTGTTCGAACTGCGGCAAAACCTCCGTGACAAATGCCGTGGCCACGCCGTTGCCTTGCAGCACCACGGTGCCGTGATATTCCGCGCCATCGAGATCGGCGAGCCGCATCGCATAGACACCTTGAGCCGCAACACTCGCGGGCGGCAGGCCGAGCGCTTCACGATCGAGCACGACTTCCGGCGGACGCGTGACGAACGGCGCCAGCACTGCCGGTCGCGCCTGCATACCGGCGAGCAACAACGGCCAAATTTCCTGCGGCTCCCACGGCGTCAAAGTGATGAGCACGTTTTGCGGGAAGTTCTCTTGCAGCAGTTGCAACACTTGCGGATCGGCATGTGTCGGTCCATCTTCACCGGTCTTCACGCCGGCGTGCGCGTTGATCATAATCCACGTTTGATACGGCTTATCCGCGCCGAACTTTGCTTGCTGGCCGATGCCATGCAAACGCGCGGCTACATGTTCCAATGCGCCGATGAATGCCCCGTATGAAGAGGTGGCGCCAATGTGATGCCCAAAGCTCGATAGGCCCGCCATGAATGCGCCCATGGCATCTTCGCAAATTCCGCCGACGGCAATCAACCGAGCGCCGGGATTTTTTGCAGCATGATAAAGCCCGCTCGGAAAACCCTGCGCTAAATTCGAAACGCTGGTGGAGCCGAGCAAATCTGCGGCCGCCCCGATGAACGCGCCGCGCGTGAGATGATTGAGCGCATTCAACGCATCACCCAACACGCCGCGCAGCGTGACGCTCTCGCCGATCTTCAAGCGCAACTTCTCCGGCGGGGTTTCGAGCGATAAAGCGTTGGTTGGCGAATAGAGCAAGTCGAGGCCGGGCGCGTCAATCCGCGGCGTGCGCGCATGCGATAAAAATCTCTGCCGGGCCTGCGCTACGCCCTCGGCCGCGAACACTGCAACTTCGCGATGCTGCATCAACGCCGTGCGCAGCGTCATGAGGGTGACATAAAACAGCGTCTCGACATTTTCAGGAGTCAGCTCGCCTTCAAAACGCGGGCACGTCACCTCGAAGTGCTTTTCAAAAACTTTGACGAACTGGTAGTACTCTTCCGAACAAAACTTGTGGCCGGCGCCGTGCGAGGCTTTTCCTTCCATGCCATATTTCCAGCCTTTCACCGTGCGATACACGACCGCAGTGGGCTGGCCGTTGTTGATTTGCGTTGCGAGTTGTTGCGCGGCGAGCACTTGGCGAAAGTCGAGGCCGTTTGGCACGAAGATCACATTCCAATCGTGCGTGTGCAACAACTCGCTCGGATTCCATTGTACGTAGTCGCCGGGCTGATCGCCTTCACGGCAAACGCGGTTCGAATCAATAGAGGCTTGATTCCAGTCCACGTGCAAGATGGCGTTGTGCAAACCCGCGCTCGCAGCCGCGGCGAGCGCTTCGTGCACGCGGCCGGGTGTCATGCCGCCCTCGCCTTCGAGAATGTGAATCTTCGGCGCGTGCTCATGATACATATCCAGACTCGCCATAGCCAAGCCCAAAGCTGCCGGAACACCAACGCCGCTCGCGCCCGTTGCAATGCGCACAAACGGCGTGGCCGGCGTGGGGTGGCCATCCAACGCGCGGCAGCAAAACGCTTTAAATAGCGGGGTGTCCTGCGTGGGATTACGACGAAAGCCCAACAAATCTTCGAGACGCAATTGCTTTTCCGCGGGAGGCAACACCTCGGGTCGCACGAGCCGCATCACTTCATTGCGCAATGCCCACATCGCATACAACCCCATGGCTTTGTGGCCCGCGGCATACACGAGTTGGTCCGCGCTTTCCGCTTCCGGATCGGAGAAATCATAATCCATGTTTTGAAAGAGCAGGCCTTCGACGATCCTTCCCGAAGAAATACTGCCGCCCGGATGCCCCGAAGTCGGGACAAAATTATAGAGCACGCCGCACAACGTGCGATAGATGAGATCGAAAGACTCCCAGTTCGCTTTGGCCGCCTCGTTGAGCGGCGCGGGTATTTTTTCCAAAGCATGGCTGAGCTCGATGTAGACAGCACGACGCGGTTCGAATCGAAAAGGCTCGCGATAGTCTTCCAGCGAAAAGGTGTTTTTCATAACGGCCTCCGTTCATGCTGTAACGTTAGAGGGCGATCACTTTTTTTATTGTCATTCTGGAAGAATCTTCCCTCGCGCTCGAAAGAGCCTCTACACAAAAGTGTGCCGCAAGTTCTAGGAAAGTTCCTTCCAGGAAGACAACCCTGGGTTGTGCGGAAAAGTTCAGCACTTCACGATTGTTGTGTTCACAAAAAATCTCAGCACTATTCCAACGAAACCGGCGCTTCAACTTCACTCACGAAAGAAACATTCTCTGCGCCGTTCGAATTGAAAGAATTGTTCTGCAGCTTCAACGCCGCGGCGCGGCCTTTGTGAAAGGCTTTGAGATTGATTTCCTCCGTCCCTTTGGGCACGCGTTTGCGAATCGCCTGTTCCACAGCGGTAGTAGTGACGACTTGCGAAAGCTCAGTAATCAATCCGAGCGCGACCATGTTCGTCACGACCTTTTTGCCCACCTCCAGCTCGGCTATTTTGGTGATCGGCGCTGCATAAATTTTATAGTCGCCGTGCGGAAGGTTCGTTACTTCCTCGGCGTCCACGAGCAGAATGCCGCCGCGGCGCAAATCCGCGACGTACTTGTTGCACGCTTGCTGGGTGAGCGCGAGCATGAGGTCGACGTTCGTGGCTTTGGGATAATCGATATCGCCATCCGAAATGATAACTTCCGAACGGCTCGCGCCGCCGCGCGCTTCGGGGCCATAGGATTGGCTTTGCGTCGCATTGTTGCCGTCATACAGCGCCGCCGCTTCAGCCAAAATATGGCCCGCTAATACCAAGCCTTGCCCGCCGGAACCGCTCAAACGAATTTCATAGTGAAAGCTCATGATGGAATCCAATTGCGAATATAGAAAACTAAAAGCGTGATTTAGAAAAGCGCGCTGTCATTCAGGAGGAATCCTTTTAAGCATGACCACTGACTTAAGTTTTGAAAAAGATTCCTCCTGAATGACAGAAAATAGAGGCGTTTGTAAAACGCGGAACTATAGCAAAAGATTACGTTGTTTGAAGTACAGCGCTTTCCTTCGCTCTTAATCTATCAACCAACTTCTCATACTCCTCCACATACTCCGGCAGCTCGCGGTCCGTCAAAACGCCGGTAATGATCTTGCCCTTCAACTGTTCCGGCGAAAGCTTCGCCGCGCGCGCCGCAGTGATCGTGTTATCAACTTGCCATTGCATCATCGCCGTTGCCGTCTTTTGATTGTTGTGACGGCCGTAATAAGTGGGGCACGGCGTAATCGCCTCCACCACCGAGAAACCTTTTTTGAGCAATGCGCCTTCGATCAACTTGTCGAGCTGCATCACGTGATACGTTGTGCCGCGCGCAGCGTAGCTTGCACCTGCCGCCGAGGCCAGTCCGCAAATATCAAATGCACTTTCCGCGTTGCCATATGGCGCGGTGCTGCCCCATCCGCCGAGCGGCGTGGTCGGAGAATATTGTCCGCCGGTCATGCCGTAGATGTTGTTGTTGAACACGATGAGCGTGAGATCGATATTGCGGCGCGCGGTGTGAATGAAATGATTGCCGCCAATCGCGGTGGAATCGCCGTCGCCGGAGCACACGATGACTTTCAATTCGGGCCGCGCCATTTTGATGCCGGTGGCAAACGCGAGCGCGCGGCCGTGCGTGGTGTGCACGGTGTTGAAATCCACATAGCCCGAAGTGCGGCTCGAGCAGCCGATGCCCGACACCATCACGATTTCGTTTTTATTCCAGCCCAGGCGCTCGACCGCGCGCAACAAGGCTTTGAGCACGATGCCGTTGCCGCAGCCCGTGCACCAAATCAAAGGCATTCTTTCTTTGCGAAGATAATCCATGTAGTTCATCGTTGCGCCAGCTCCTTGATCTTTGCAAAAATTTGTTGCGGATGAATGGGCTCGCCGTCCACGCGCGTAAGCGACGCAACTCGTGTTGCGCCTTGCACGGCGTGCTCGACCTCGTGCGCCATTTGGCCGAGATTCATTTCGGGCACGAGCACGTGGGAGAATTGTTTGGCCCAACTCCGCAATTGCGCCACCGGGAAAGGCCACAGCGTAATCGGGCGAATCAAACACACGGGGATGTGCTCCTCGCGCGCCATCAACACTGCGCGCCGCGCGGAACGCGCGGTCGAGCCATAAGCGAACACCGCGAGCCGCGCGCCTTCCAAATACTCAGTTTTGATTTGGATGATGTCGTCGAGATGATCATCGATTTTGCGATGCAAGCGGTGAATGAGCGCATCGATCTTTTTCGCATCATTCGTGGGAAAGCCGGATTCGTCGTGGGCGAGGCCGGTGACGTGATAGCGATAGCCTTCACCGATATTCGCCATGGGCGGCACGCCCGAGGCGGTGTGCGCGAAAGGCAAGTAGTGCTCGGAAGCAACCACCGGCTTGGTGCGCGCGATGATTTCAATTTCTTCCGGCGCGGGCAAAGTCACTTTCTCATTGACGTGCGCGACGATTTCATCGAGCAGCAAAATCACGGGCACGCGATATTTTTCGGAGAGATTGAGGCCGCGAATGGTTTCATCGAACGTTTCGCGCACGGAAGCAGGCGCGAGCGCGATGGCGGGATGATCGCCGTGCGTGCCCCAACGCGCTTGCATTACATCGCCCTGCGCGGGGGAAGTCGGCAGCCCGGTGGAAGGCCCGCCGCGCTGCACGTTGACGATGAGGCACGGCACTTCGGTCATGAGCGCGTAGCCGAGATTTTCCTGCATCAATGAGAAGCCGGGGCCGCTCGTGGCGGTCATGGCTTTCATGCCCGCGAGCGAGGCGCCGATGATGGCCGCAATCGAAGCGATCTCGTCTTCCATTTGAATGAACTTGCCGCCTAGCAACGGCAAACGTTTCGCCATCAGTTCTGCAATTTCAGAAGAAGGCGTAATAGGATAGCCGGCATAAAAACGCACGCCCGCGAGCAACGCCGCTTCCACGCACGCGGTGTTGCCCGCCATCATATGAGTGCGAGGGTTTAGAGTTTTCATTGTTGTTTGGGCATTTGGGTATTTGGATATTCGGGTATGGGGCTGATGGATTGATTCTGACCCAATACCCCAATATCCCAATACCCCGTTTTAGATCACCGTGAGCGCGAAGTCCGGGCAGCGCATTTCGCAGAGCATGCAGCGCGTACACGCGGGGAGATTCACGATCACGGGCAGATTATTTTTCATCACAAAAACATTTTTGGCGCACAGGTCCACGCAGATCGCGCAGCCTTTGCACCACGAGGCTTCCAAAAGAATTTGCACCGGCATAGTTGCCTTCTCGTTTGTTGCTCGAGCGGTTGCAGTTGTGGTCATGTATGCTTCACCGTAGTGTTTGATTTGTAACGCAGCTCACTTGAAAAGACTGGTTAGGTAGCGCGATGCGGTCGCTCTGAAGTCAGCTAGCCTGAAAAGATAAAAGTCAGGTAAACAAGCAAAGATGACACGAAGGTGGAGCAGCGACAGAACATAAAAGACACTTTAAAGATCGTTCACGGAAAGAATTTGACTTCTTTGCTGCCTTGCACTCACCTCACGACCGCCATCTTCTTCGTCGCGACGTTCTTTCCCGCGCGAAGACGATACAAATAAATTCCCGCAGCAAGATTCTTCGTTTCGAAGGGCACGAGATACGTGCCCGGCGTTTGCTTGCCCAGCACGAAAGCTTCTACTTCGCGGCCGAGGCTGTCGTATATGCGCAATTCCACGTCGGTGGTTTGTGGAATGGTATAGACAAAATTCGATTTTGCCGTGCCGTTGCGTACGATGGGATTGGGATAGTTCTGCATGAGCGCAAACGCACGCGGTGTTTCGCCGTTGACCAACACGGCGCTCACAGGAATTTTCTGAGCTTCACGCAAAATCCAACGATCGGGATCAAACGATACGGCGATCGGGGAATTCGCCAACGGGATGCGAAAGCTCTGCACGGCCAAAGAATCCCACACGACAAGGGTTTGCGTGGTGCGATCGCCATAGGTCACGCGAATGTCGATCGGCATTTTGTAGAGATGATCGTACTCGGGCGAGACTTGCGCTTGCGTTTGGCGGATTTCGAGGTAGAGTGAATAGCCGCCCTGGTCCGGCGTGAGGGCATAGCCCCATTGATAGACCGGAAAGTACGGCTCATAAATCCACTGTTGAAAAAACCAATCGAGATCAATTCCGGCGACCTGCTCGCAGTAGTCGCGGAATTGCGCGGTGGTTGCGGATTTGAATTTGAACGCCGGGTCGTTGGGATAGTCGTGCAGAATTTTTAGAAACACGGAATCGCCGAGCACGTGCCGGAGCGTATGCAGCACCCATCCGCCCTTGTCATATACCGTCCGGTTGAAGATATACCAAACGTCGTCCGTGTTGTAACGATAGACCGGATCGCTGCCCCAACTTCTCATGCTGCCGAGGCTCGCGTTTATGTAGTTGTGATAGCCTTGCACGCCGTTCAATGCGCGATAGTAAAGCGCTTCGCTATAGGTTGCGAAGCCTTCATTCAACCAAATATCGCCCCAATTCTCGCACGTGACTAAATCGCCGAACCATTGGTGCGCCAGTTCGTGCGCATAAACCCACTCCGCGCTCATGCTCACGCTGCCGATGCTGGTGAGCGTTTGATGTTCCATTGCGCCGCCCCAGGGAAAAACCGCGTGGCCGTATTTTTCTTTGAGGAAAGGGTATTCACCGAACCGTTCCGAAAAAATTCGCAGCATGTTGGGTACTGTGGCGAACGCAGCTTTCGCGGTAGTCAATTGCGCGGGATAGACGTAATATTCGAGCGGCAGAAACTGGCCGGGCGCATATTCGAAGCGGTCGCTGAACGTCGCGTAGTTCGAGATTGCGAGCGAGACC
>JABWAN010001155.1 GCA_013361015.1 Candidatus Zhuqueibacterota bacterium
GGCGAAAGCAAACGTGAAGATGTCGGCATTTATTATTGGTCGAGAAAAGCGCTCGATATTCTCGAAACGGCTGTACGTGAAGCGCCAAGTGGCACCACCACAGTTCCGATTTTGGGAACGCCGAATTATTTGGACACCGAATACCTACGCCGTTTTCAATGGGCAGGCATTTGGGCCGAAGGGAAGAAATGCCACACCAACAAAGTTCCCTGTCATACCGATCTCGAAAGGCATTTCGCCGATTTTCTCGATGGCGCCGATGATGTGATTCGCTACTTCAAAAACGAAAGATTCGGCTTCTCGATCACGTACTACGAAAACAAGAGACCGCGACAGTATTATCCAGATTTCATCGTCGCCGTTCGTGAAAGCGAGAATCAGGAAGTTTATTATCTTGCCGAAACCAAAGGCGAGATGCGCCACAGCACGAAGCTCAAGAAAGAAGCAGCGGAGCTGTGGTGTGAGAAAATGAGTGGGACTTCGTTTGGAAGGTGGAAATATATTCTTGTACCGCAATCAAAGTTTGAGAAGGCTATGGCAACTGGAGTGCGGAGTTTTCGAGAAATGCTCGGTTCGGTTTGAGTTGCGCTTCCTGCACGAGCAGCGCAAAATCAAGTGCGCGCGCAAACACTTTCAGGCGGTTCGTATCGACTATCGCCCCATATTCCCGAATTTTGAAGAATGGTGGCGATCCGACGAGAAGCAATAGACGCGTGATGAAGTCTTCGCTATTTTGCCTCGAACGCAACGAAGTCTATTGGAGCGTCGCCGAGCTGGTTCAGCAGCGGTTGAACAAAGCCGCCACGCGGTGAGCCGATTGTAAATTGCAGGTTGATTTTTTGCGAGTTTTTGTTAGCTTGAGCGCCATCAACTCAAAAGAGAACGACAGACGCATGGCCACGCAAAAAGAAATTAGACGACTCGCGCGCGATATTGCCAGAAGGTTTCGACCGCAACGGATCGTGCTGTTTGGATCATACGCGTATGGCAACCCCACCCCAGATTCGGATGTGGATCTGTTGATTATCACACCCTGCCAAGAAGACCCGCTTGACAAGGCCGCCGAAATTCGCATGAGCATTAGACCTACCTTCCCCGTAGATTTGCTCGTGCGGACGCCGGACAAGGTGCGCGAGCGCTTACAAATGGGCGACGGTTTTATGCAAGAAATTTTGGAAAAAGGCCGAATGCTTTATGAAGCCCCTATGCCGTGAATGGGTGGAAAAGGCTGAGGGAGATTGGGACGTTATGGAGCGCGAGTCTCGCGTGCGCAAACGCCCCAACCACGACGCCGTCTGCTTTCATGCCCATCAATGCACCGAAAAGTATTTAAAAGCCCGCTTGTGCAATGCAAATATCCCATTCCCCCAAACCCACGATCTAGTCCTTTTGCTCGATCTTGCGCTTTCGATTGAGCCGATGTGGGAGACTTACCGTGAGTCCCTTTCGTTTCTCTCCAGCTTTGCCGTGGTGTTTCGCTATCCCGGCGAGTCCGCGGGCCGTAAAAAAGCGCTCGCCGCTCGTAAATGTTGTCGCCACTTCCGTAACGCAGTCCGGCAATCACTGGGTTTGAAAATTTAACCGCCCTCCCACTCAAATACTTCCTCATAACTTTTTGCCACACCTGCAAGGCGATGCC
>JABWAN010000125.1 GCA_013361015.1 Candidatus Zhuqueibacterota bacterium
GGTATCTCACGTACAAGCTCCGGCTCGCGCCGGTGCTGCGCAATAGTAAATGGGGGGCGTTTCTCGACATGTGGCAAGAGTTATTGAAGAAGCATCCGACTATTCCGCAGCTTGTGGAGAAAAACAATTGCCACCTCAGCTTTGAAATGTACGGCGGGCGCAATACACATTTGATCGTGTATGAAGAAGAGCTGGCCGTGGCGGCATTGTTCGGCGTGCGCGCGGATGCGAGCGTGGTGCCGCCGGCGCAACTCGATTTACTCGGCGTGCCCAGTGCTGCGCTCGTGGGGCAACTCGTGGCCGGCGAAGACCCCGTTGCAAAATACGCCGAGATTCGCGCGGAAATGGAGCACCGCAACCATCCCACGGAAGAGGATAAAATCAGCGGCATCGAGGGGACCGTGTGGTATGTAGAAGAGCCGAACGCGCGCGTGAGCATGTGGAAGTGCAAGCCCGAGTCGGTGGAAGCGATTCATTGGGCCACGGGCATCAACAAAAAAGCCGTACTGGCAACGTGCTGGAATTTTCTTGAAACCGCTGATGATCTGAATTACGATACGCTGCTGCCGCTTTTGTTGGAGGAATATCAACGCGATGACATCGAAAACTTTCGCGAGCATGTTGAGGCGTGCATCAGCCAAGTGCGTTATGAGTTCGAGTTCAAAGAACGCGTGCTCGCGGCATACGACGGCCTCGGACTTTCTATTCACATGGACAAAGCCGGCGTGATGCGCGCGCTCTCGCAACACTTTCAGCGGCCAGAGATGAAGAAGGTGTTTACGCTGATCATTCGGAATCGCTAGCTGAAAAACTGCTCACGCAAAGGCGCAGAGCCGCAAAGGCAACGCAAAGAAAAACTTTGCGTGTTCTCTGCGCCTTTGCGGCTCTGCGTGAGTGCTTTTTGTTTGTTGTAGATTCTTGGAAGGAGAATTTGTGAAGCTTTCCCTCGAAGCTGCGCGTGTGTTCGGCTGTTTGATTGAAAAGAGCCAGGCCACGCCGGAATATTATCCCATGACGCTCAATGCCCTCATCGCCGCGTGCAATCAGAAAACGAGCCGCGATCCCGTCGTTGAATACAGCTCCGAGGAGGTTGAAGAAGCGCTCGGCGAGCTGAAAGAAAAAGGTCTGTGTGCGTATGTAAGCGGCGACGGTCGCGTGATGAAATATGCGCATCGCGGCGGCGAGAACGGGTTGGACCTTTCACTCGCACAGCTCGCAGCGTTGAGCCTCATCCTATTGCGTGGACCGCAAACCGTGGGCGAGATCAAAGGTCGCGCGGGCCGGCAATATGAATTTGCTTCGCTCGAAGAGGCACAGGAAGTAATCGAGAGTTTGGAAGATCGCACGCCCGCCTTGCTCGAACAAGCGCCGCGCCAGGTTGGGCAGAAAGAAACGCGCTATCGTCATTTGTTTTTCGAATATGCGGAGGCGATAGGAGAAGCTGCAAAAGAAACTGCTTCTTCTTCGTTGCGCGCCGAGGTGGAATCGTTAAAGCAATTAGTGGCTGGCATGCAGGAGAGAATAGAGATGCTGGAGAAGGAGTTGCGCCAAATCAAAACGGATTTGTATTGAGCCCGAGAATATGGCAATAAAATCATCGCGACGGCATAAGCCGCAACCAATAAGACAAAAAGTCGCCCTTGACATTTGGAAAATTCTTCCGCATATACCGGCCGCGAGAGCGGCGATCTCCCTTCCTTACGAAACTTTCCCATCCGATTCTGCCGCACCGACCTTGTTTCGGCAACTCCAAATTCGAGTAAATGGATTTGTTGCAGTTCAACCTCACTCCCAAAACATGCGAGACAACGCTGCGATTAGAATCCCTGTGAAAAACAATGGAACGAGTAAGCTTCACAAGATCGAGCTTGTGCGATTCACGTTGTCTGCGAGAGGGTATTGGCTGCGCTTTAATGGTAAAACTTCCGCCAAAGTGCAAGCCGCCCCACTAACGTAACTTCATTCCAGGATGCGAAAACTGCTGAGCATCATGACTAAACCAACGTCCTGCCCCGGAAATCAGTAAAAGGTTATGCTCCATCCGTAATTAACGTTGGCCGAAAATGCGTCGCGTGTCGAACAATACACGCTAAGCTCACACTATTGAAAGATAGCATCAAATGAACTATGGCAAGTATACGATTGTCTTTCGAAAAGAGGGAATATCGTATAAGCTCTGTAAAATTTGGTTTGGGCGAGATGGTTCATATTATGTAACCTCTCCTTATCATCCCGAACACCGTGCCTTTGTAATGAAGATTCGAGTGAATTACTCACTTCAAGAGACTACTATTGCTCTCGAAGATGCTATTGATACTGCCGGCATCGAGGATGACAATTCGTGTCTAAAGTTATCGCATCATCCCGACGGGTTAGTGCAGTTTTCAGGGCACGGTATTTTGTCAGGGCGCGATGCAGATGGAAATATCCGCGGATTTGGGGTAATGAGTTGGCCATTGGACAGACCAGTACTCGGACCTGCGTTTTCACTACTTTTCCGGGGCGTGGAACAATTAGAATCCGCACACAGTGACTTGGCAAGCACACTTCTCTTTACCGATGATGAGCTAACTTCTATTCCCAACGCAAATACGCTATACTTAGAGGGATTCTATTTTCCTGGCCTGTGGCGGCGCTTTATCAGGATCGAACCAGATGGCACACGGACTATTTCAGTGTTACATCCCGCAAAAGCGATAGTAAAACTTAAAGTTCTATTTGCGTCCGACAAATGTGAGCGCGATGGATTCATTGGCCTTGAACTTTACACAGACCGCGTTGAGCCGACATTCGCCACCTCTCCGAGTTTTGCATTGACTGGATCTACAGGTAATGTTGGAAGAAATTTGCAGGGCCAAGTTACTGCCGACAGTATCCAGTGCATGTACCCTCGAGGCGATCTTAGGGTCCAAAGAATGCTCGAGTATATGATGCCCGAGGTCGAATCGACCTAGCATTGAAAATCGCCTAACTTGGCTTGCTCGGGACGCTGCCGCGCCCGATTATTTTTCGAATTGTGCAAGTCTCAACTTGAATGATTTCGGCGAGCGATGTCGCAGAGCGCGGCAGCGCCCGAGAAGCCTGTGTTGGATGGAACCGAGTCTCTGGCCGATCTACTCCATGTCGAAACCGGCGCGAGACTTGAAAATTGGGGACAGCATCATGCGGCAGCAAGACCGAACAGTATAAGGAGCGAGGCGATGGCAGCCATTGACGATCTGAATTCACAGCGATACTACCATGGCACGAAGGCCGACCTAAATCCCGGGGACCTGATCGTGCCCGGCTATAACTCTAACTACGGCAAGAGAAAGAAGGCGGCCTACATTTATCTGACCGCAACCTTGCATGCGGCCACTTGGGGGGCCGAGCTGGCCCTCGGCGAAGAACCTGGCAGAATATACATATACATTGTGGAACCGACAGGAGCGATTGAAGATGACCCCAACCTGACGGACAAGAAGTATCCGGGCAATCCGACGAAGTCATATCGCTCTCGTGATCCGCTTCGGGTCATAGGCGAGGTTACAGACTGGCAGGGGCACTCCCCCGAAGAGATCAAAGCCATGAAGGACCACCTTGAGCGACTAAAGCGACTTGGTGTTGAAGCAATCGAAGACTGAGCGCGGCTCGAACGACGATTGTCCGCACAGCCGCACATGAAGCGCAGCGTTAGGCAACCTAAACAAACATCGGAGGTCACATGAAACGAGTCACTGGCATCGGCGGCATCTTCTTCAAGGCCAAAGACGCTCCATCACTGCAGGCTTGGTACAAGCGGCACTTGGGAATTGATGTCCAAGCCTGGGGCGGAGCTGCCTTCGATTGGACCGACGCCGAGGGCAAGCCGGTTGCAGGCACAACTGCCTGGTTAATCGATCCGCAAGAAAGTAATCACTTTGCTCCGAGCTCTGCTTCCTTCATGGTCAACTACCGAGTGGAAGACCTCCACGCCTTGGTCAAGGTCTTGAAGGAAGAAGGCTGCAATGTGCTCGAGAAGATTGATGAATCCGAGTATGGGAAGTTTGCCTGGGTCATTGATCCAGAGGGAAACAAGGTCGAGTTATGGCAGCGGCCTCAAGGCCAGTGAGCAGGCTCGTTACTCACGGCCGCGAACTGCGGCCAGACACGGCGTGGTGCGGACGGCGCGCCGGCGGCATGATTTTTAATTCCAACGATTGTGCAGTCGCCCCACGGCACACGCGCGGTGTTAAGTACCGCGGAGATCCATGTTATCCTGGAGTGGCTTTTCAATTAGACGTGATGGTGCTGCATAGCAATTAACATCCTTATGCACCAGAGCATTTCATGTTGCGCAAGTTCGATTGGAATGCTGCGGAGAACTGAGACAGGCTAAGAGGCCAGCTTCAAAATGCGGCCCATAGTAGCTTTGGAAATGGCTGGGCGACTTTCCATCATCCTCACACACAGTATTCCTCCTGCCTTAATACGACAGCGAAAATTCGATATGTGAATCGCGGAGTATTCGAAGGGAAGGTTCCAACGAAGAATCGCGCCTGCACGCGGGTTTATGAAAGATGAGACGCTGCAAAGCATAGGGGCCTCTGCCATGCACGCTGGAACAACTAATGCCATCTCTTCGAAATCGCGGTGAGATATTTGGCGGGATAGGCGTTGATTTTTTCCGCGGCGATGATTTCCGCGGCAACGCGCGGGGAGATTTTCTCTCGGACAGATTTTTGTAGCGCCTCATCGGCAGCAACGCCGATTTGCTCTTCAACACTCTTGCGCAGGCTCGCCACGGAAACCGGCCCTTCTTCTCGCATCAACGTGTTATAGAGCGCAGCCGTTCCTGCGTTCGCGATGAAATCCGGCACCACCACTTTTCCCAAGGCAAACAATTTCTCTTCAAGCTCGACTTCAGCAAACGGCGCATTCGCGCCGCACACGATGTAACGCGCTTTGATCTTGCGATAATTATTCTCATTGATGATGCCGCTATCCGCGACCGGAAAGAACAAGTCGTCTCCGCACGAATAAATCGCGTCGGTATCGGAAAGCAATTCGTACTGCGCCGGACGTTGCTCAGCGCGCAGCAATGCCGGAAACACGGCCTTCGTGCGCTCATCTCGCAAAGTGAGTAGCAGCTCGACATCCAGGCCCTTCTCGCAATACACCGTGCCGAAACGGTCGCTAATGGCTTGCACCTTCGCGCCACTTTCGTACAGAAATTTTGCGAGACTTCCTCCGACGTTGCCGAAACCTTGAATCGCCACGGAGCAGCCGCGCAGGTCATGCCCCGGAACGGCGCGTTGCGCCGCAGCGCGAATGCCATAGCCCGTGGCCGCATCGTTCATGAGCATGTGGCCGCGACTGTCCACTGCGAGATTGATGCCTTCGGTGAAACGGCGAATACGCTGCTCGGCATTGCCCAGACTTTTCGCGAGCGCATATTGCGGACAGGGCAAGCCGATGGCGCGCGTGCAGGCAATGATCTCGTTCTCATTCGTATTCAAGTCTGCGCCGGTAACGTAGCAATTGAACAAAAAACTTCGAATGTATTCAAAGAAGCGTTGCATGACCAAAAGTTTTTCCGGACGCGTAGGATCGAAGTCAATACCGCACTTTGCGCCGCCGATGTGCGGCTCAATGAGTGTGAACTTGCGCGTCATGGTTTCGGCGAGCTTGATCATCTCTTCGGGGGTCACGCCTTTTTTCATGCGGCACCCGCCGCCGGCCACGCCGTTCACGAGCATGTCGATAACGAGATAGCCTTTCGCGTCGAAGCGCTCGTCGTGGTATTCGATGACCAAAAGCGGCTCGCGGTCTTTAACGATAGCAGATTTTGAGGAGGGCATATGCGGGAGAGTTTTAATATGAGATGCGGTCATTCCATCTTACTGTCATCCGGCAAGGACCTTCCCTCGCACTTGACTCTCTTCCCTGCGCGAGGAAAGGTTCTTACAGAATGACAATGAAGGGTAGCGTTCGATAAAGAATTAATCCACGGGCATAAACTGCCGGAGCATACGTTTGATATAAACCGCAATCATGGCTTTGCGATATTGCGGTGAGAGCGCGACGTTGCGATAGGGCCGCACACTGTTCATAATGTCTTCGGCCAGTCCCGCAATTAGATCTTCGGTGAGTTGATCACCGATTACGGCTTGGGTAAAGGCTTCGCAGAGCAGCGGCGTGGTCGCCACGCCGGTCAAGCCGATGTGCAAACGTTCGAGGGTGCGCTCGTTTAAAGACAGCGCAACGGCAACGCCCAGCACGGGAAAGTCCATGGCATCGCGTACGCGCAACTTTTGATAATCCGTGCGCAGGGCTTGTGCTTCTTTGGGAATGAGCACATGCGTGAGAATTTCCTCCGGCAATTTGACGTGGCGCGTGATGCCGTCGTGCGTGAAAAAATTTTCGCCGGCCACTTCGCGTTTGCCTTCCGGGCCGGCTAATACGAACTTTGCGCCGAGCACCAGAAACACGGGCGCAAGATCGCCGGAATAGGTGGCGTAACAAACGGATTCCTGCGGCACGACCAAGCAAGTGTTGCCCTCAGCCTTCAAACAATAATCTTTTGAATCGCGCCAAAACCAACTTTGATTGAAGTAGTAGCAACGGGTATCGAGCAAGAGATTGCCGCCGACGGTGCCGGATTCGCGCAGCAACGGTGTGGCAATAAGCGCTGCCGTGTGTGGAAGCACTGGGAGCTTGTGTTTGAGCGGCGCATTGGTAATCATCTCTGCGAGACGTGCCATCGCGCCGATGCGCTCGGGTGAAATCTCGAACAACTCTTTAATGCCACTGAGACTAATGACGTTGCCACGGGGATTCAGACGGCTTTTGTAATTGGGCAACAAGTCCGTGCCGCCGGCAATGAAGTCAAAATCACCAGCACACGATTGCGCGAGGCTGACGGCCTCGTCGAGGCTTTCGGGTTGGTGATATTGGAAACGAGGGAGGATCATGCGTATGAGTTATTGTTTCGAATTCATGCACAGCCGCATTGCAGGATGGTTGCTTGAAAATCTCAGCGAGGTGGCGGGATGCCATCGCTTTGAAGTCAGCTAGCCTGAAAAGACAAAAGTCCGGTAAACAAGCAAAGAAGACACGGAGGTGGAGCAGCGACGCAACAAAAAAAACGGCTCCAGGAATTGGCGCCAGCGCTTAAAAAGATTCCTACTAAATGACAGATTCAAAAAGTTGCCGCCCTCACTCGCGAGCGCATATGTCTCTTCTCTTTTTCGCTTACAGCTTTCCAAATTTTGTCCGCGGTCATGGGCAGGCTGCGCATGCGCACGCCGACCGCATCATAAATTGCGTTCGCAACTGCGGGCAGGATGGGCAGCAACGGCCCCTCGCCCGCTTCCTTCGCGCCCCAGGGGCCTTCGGGGTCATCGCTCTCGACGATGATGACGTCGACCTCCGGCATTTGCATGGGCGTGAGCGTGCGATAATCGAGAAAATTCGCGCTGAGAATGTTGCCGCGATTGTACGTCATCTCTTCCATCAACGCTTGGCCGAGGCCCATGTGAATGCAGCCTTCGATTTGGCCGGCGACCGCGAGCGGGTTGAGCGCTTTGCCGCAATCGTGCGCAGCCCAAACTTTTTCCACGCGCGGCTCAAAGGTTTCGGTGTCAACGGAGACTTCCGCGATATAACACTGAAAGCTGTAGGTGGGCGAAAGCCCGGCGCGTGCACCTTTGAACTTTGCACCAATCGGCGGCGGGCCCATATACTTGCCCTTGGCGATCAACGCGCCGTTGTTGGCGAGCGCTTTTTCAAGCGCCTGCATAAAGGTGACGCGCACGCGGGGATTGCGCGTGTAAATGATTTCTTCGTTCTCTAAAATAAATCCTTCGGCGGGATAACCGGTGAGCGTTTGCGCCGCGTTCACGAGCTTCTCACGAATCTTGAGCGCGGCCTCGCGCGCAGCATTGCCGGCCATGAACGTGACGCGGCTCGAATAAGAACCGAGATCGATGGGGTCTGCATCCGAGTCGCTGGAAAAGATGCGCAAACGATCGAGCTTCACACCGAGCGGCTCGGCCACGCATTGCGCCAACATCGTATCGCTGCCCTGTCCAATTTCCGCGGCCATGCAATGCACGGTGATGCCGCCGTCCATGTCGATTTTCAAATGCACGGTGGATTGCGGCAGATCATTGAAGTGAATGCGATGCGCGCTGCCGCTAATGTAAAAGCCGCAGGCCACGCCGAGGCCGCGGCCCAACGGGAGCTTGCGAAATTTTTTGTCCCATTCCGAGGCTTTGCGGCTGCGTTCAATGCACTCGCGCGTGCCGTTGCTGGTGATGCGAAAGCCGTTGGCGGTGATGCAATTGCTCGGCAGCAAATTGTTCAGGCGCACGTCGCACGGATCAAGCTTGGCCGCTTCACACAGTTCATCAATAATCGTCTCCATCGCGAAACGTGAATTGACGGCGCCGTGGCCGCGCATGGCGCCGCACGGCGCTTTGTTGGTATAAGCGCGCTGGCCGCGGTAACGAAAATTTTGCAGAGCATACGGCCCCATGCTCAACACGCCATTGTAATACGTCGTCACCACTCCGAAACTGCCCCACGCGCCGCCGTCGATTTGCGCTTTCAAATCGAGGAAAGTGAGCTTGCCTTGTTCATTCATGCCCATTGCGATTTGGGTATGCGTAGGGTGGCGGCCATGATTGCTGAGAAAAACTTCTTCGCGATCAAACAAAATTTTCACGGGCCTGCGACATTTGCGCGAGAGCAACGCGGCCACCATTTCGTGCGGGAAAGGATCACTCTTGCCGCCGAACGCGCCGCCCACCATCGGACGAATAACGCGAATGCGGTGCATCGGCATGTCGAGCACACGGGCGAGCGCGCGATGCAAGTAGTGCGGCACTTGTTGCGCGGACCACAGCGTCATGCGATTGTCGGCGTCGTAGTGCGCAATCACGCAATGCGGCTCCGTGAAGCCGTGCGTTACGCCGATGAAATCGTATTCGCCTTCGCGCACGTAAGCGCTCTGCGCGCGCGCGGAATCGACCTCGCCGAAATTTTGATCGACCTCTTTATGAATGTTGGTGCCATTGACGGTTTCGGGGTGAATCGGTGCGCTTGCCGGCTTCACACTGTCTTCGAATTTCCGATAGACCGGCAGCGCTTCATACTCCACCTCGATCAAACGCAACGCCTCGAGCGCAATCTCTTCGCTGTCCGCGGCAACGCCTGCAACGTTATCGCCGATAAAAATGACCTTATCGACAGCCAGTGCAGTTTCGTCTTGACTGATGGGCAGCACTCCGAAAGTGTTCGGGGCCTCTTTGCCGATGACGGTGGCATGCACGCCGGGCAACGCCTCGGCTTTACGGGTGTCGATGCTTTTTATGCGCGCATGCTGATATGGGCTGCGCAAGATTTTACCAATCAGCATGCCGGGCAGTTTGATATCGTCCGTATAGATGCCCTCGCCCGTGGTTTTCTTCAAGGCGTCGATGAGGGGGATGGGCTTGCCGATGAGGTTAGGCATCGTTTATCTCCGCTGAGTTGCTACAAACGAAAGGGCATAGTCTTGGTTTCTTTGAAGTGAAATCTTCGCAGAACAGGAAAAAACTCTACTAAACTTTCAAGTTTAGTAAGGCTTGGTTCGGGCTCGCCCGGCCTATGGATAATCAGGGAGGTGTTTAACAAATGTGAGAGTGTTCTTCACGGCATCATAGAATACTTTATCTGCGGTCCAAAATTCACAGCCGTACAAATCTGCCAGTGCGGC
>JABWAN010001156.1 GCA_013361015.1 Candidatus Zhuqueibacterota bacterium
CCCAATAGACCGGCACCAAAATCGTATTCAGTCGCATAGCTTTCAGCTTCGGCCAGATCGGCGCCATATAATTCAAATCCGAGGCGCTGGAATTTCCCAGCTCGCCGCCGAGCATGAGGAACGGTTTGTTGTGAACGATAAGTTGCGTCGCGGCGTGCTGCTTCTTTAAATGAGGGGTCGCGTGTGCGTCGGCCGCGAGCGATTGCCCGTATCCCTCGCGCCCCAGCAGTAAAGAGAAACCAAGTGCCGCACAGAATCTTCTCACAACAACTCCTGTACAGTTATCGTGTGCTCGATTTTATCTCGCCAATACAAGCTTCTTTGTCGCCCAAAAATTGCCGGCTTGCATGCGATACAGGTAAACACCACTCGCAAGTTGTCTGGCGTCAAACGTCGCGGTATAATTTCCCGACGCGCGAATACCTTCAAACAGCGTCGCCACTTCCTTTCCGAGAAAATCATACACTTTCAGCGAGACAAACCCATTCTGCGAAACTGAGTAACCGATTTGCGTCGTGGGATTGAACGGGTTCGGGTAGTTCTGGTTGAGTACAAATACCTTCGGAACGTTGCCATTAAAATCCTTAACGTTTGTAGTCGCTCTTACTAAGCCCGCGATCGCGGCCTGCAACAAATCCTTTGCGTTGCCTAACGCGTCAGCAGCAGATACGGAAGCGGAATAATTCTGACTCTTCGCATTTTGGGCCGCAGCCAATGCCGCAGCAAAAATTGTCCATGATTCGGCGGTATAATCATTTGCATGCAGGGAATCGGCATAGGAGAAAAGCGAATCCAATGCGTTATAATTCCTCCCCACATTCACAACGGCAAAAAACGCCGACTTGCATTGGTAGCGCGCGTCCCAGAGCGAGGAAGATTGGTTGGTCTTAAAAGTGTATTGGTCATTCAATCCGTCCTTGGAGACATTGATGATCTTTCCACGCCCCGAAAAGTAGCTTCGTTCAACAAAGCATTTGAACAACTGACCATATTGATTTGCCTGGGTAGCCAAGACCGCAGACGAAGGGTTGGCGCTGCCGGTCGTGACATCCAATTCCGTCACGGCCATCTCCATGCAGATCGGATCAAACTTGTTATAGGAAGCAATCCATTGTGCAGCCGTCGGCGAAGAGTTGGAATCGTGATCCTGCATGCCGATGCCGTCCAAATATCCGGCCTGAAAAATGGGCGTGCAAATTCTCACAATGCCGCCGGCTTTGGCGGGATTGTGCGTGTTATAATCGTTGCAATAAAGTTTGATTTGCGTTTCCCCGTAGTGAACCGTCCATTTGCGCGTGACCTCGAAGGCTTTCATGAGATAGCTATTGTCGCCGAACGTGACGTACCACTCGCTGTCCGTCGTGCGGTCTTCGCCATTGTCGTTGACGGCTTCGTTCACGACGTCCATCGCAGTCAGCAATCCTGGCCAGCCTTCGTGCAACAAGCGGATCACTTCTTTGATGTAATTATCCAAACGCGCGGTCATTTGTTCTTTGCTCAGACGCGCACCGGTATTGGTGTAACCGGAACGGAAAAATGAAGTGCCGGGCGTTTGACTGTGCCACACCAACGTGTGTCCGCGAAAGGTAAAGCCTTGCCGCTGCGCCCAATTGAGCTGCGCGATGAGATTGCCAT
>JABWAN010000126.1 GCA_013361015.1 Candidatus Zhuqueibacterota bacterium
GCCTTTCCTGCGGAAATTGATGAATCTGACTTGGTGAAAGAGAGCGAGTCAAATGCGCTCTTCGGTGAATTGCCAAAAGCTGCGGGGCAAGCGAAGAGCTATGCCGCATGGAAGAAAGAGTTTGGCGAGGAAGTTTATCGCAATCAAAAGCTCGAGCTATTTAAAAGTGCGAGCACGGGCGAGATTTCGCAAGTCCATGAATCCGAGCGGGACTTTCGCGTGCGCATCTCCCAGTATGGCCGCGAACAGCGCGATGAGTGGACGGCAAAACTGCGTGAGAAATACGCAAAGAAGATGAGTGCCATTGAAGATCGCATTCGCCGTGCGGAAGAAAAACTGCAGCGTGAGCAGCAGCAAGCGCAGCAGCAAAAACTGCAAACCGCGATCTCCGTTGGCGCAACGATCTTGGGCGCATTCTTAGGTCGCAAAGCGGTGAGCCGGACGACGATCGGACGCGCCTCGACGGCCATGCGCGGCGCAAGCCGCGCGATGCGCGAAGGCAAAGAAGCGGATTTGGCCGAAGACAATCTCGAAGCGTTGCAACAACAACTCGCCGATCTTGAAGCGGAGTTCAAAGCCGAAGCCGACGCGTACGTCGCGAAAAACGATGCGATGAACGAAACGCTCGAGACGCTTGCAATTCGCCCGAAGAAAACGAATATCTCCGTGCGGCTCTTCGCGCTCGCGTGGGCGCCGTTTTGGGTGAGAGGTGAGGAGCGGCAGCAGGCGTGGAAATAGTAGAAGTGTTCCAGCCTCAGCCTGGCCGGTGTTTTCAAAAATCTCATGGAGCATGAGAGTTCTACATTATCAAACAGACCTCGCCTACGTCCACGACACCGGATTTGGAGACTTCTCCCGAAATGCTGCGCCGGGCTTGCTGGAAATGCTGCGTCGCAAAGGCATTCACCGCGGCTTGGTGATTGATCTGGGCTGCGGTAGCGGTATTTGGGCGAGAGCGTTGACCCAGGCCGGCTATGAAGTACTCGGGATCGACATTTCCTCGGCGATGATTCAGCTCGCACGACGGAAAGCCCCGCTTGCGAAATTCAAAATTGCTTCTCTCTTGCGATGCAAGCTTCCCTCCTGTGTTGCAATTACCTCGCTCGGCGAATGCCTCAACTATCAATTTGACCGACACACCAAAATCGATTTGATCACGTTTTTCGAGCGCGTCTACTCCGCCTTGCAACCAGGCGGAGTTTTTATCTTTGATATTGCGGAGCCGGGTTATGTCCACGGCACGAACCCACAAAGAACTTATGTCGAAGGCAAAGGTTGGGCTATTCTACTCCAGAAGGAAGAAGATCGGCGCCAAGAAACATTGATGCGCACGATGACGATCTTTCGCAAAGTGGGGAGGCTCTATCGCAGAAGTGAGGAGGTTCATCGCGTGCAGTTATATCGTGGTAACGCCCTTGCAAAGGAACTGCGCAAAGTGGGATTCATAGTGAAACTGATACGAGGATATGGGGAGTTGAGATTTCGAAAGGCAGTGGTTGGGGTGTTGGCTGTGAAACCATAAGAAATGCCACGGCAAAGCCGTGGCCGAGCAGGTCAATTACGAACCTGCCAAGCCCAACTCTCCCGCCACGGCCTTCATCGCCTCCAAACAATTCGCGATGTGCTCGTCGAGCGAAATGCCCAACAACTCCGCGCCGTGCGTGATGTCTTCACGGCTGACTTGGCGGGCGAAGGCTTTGTCTTTCATCTTTTTCTTCACAGAGCTGACTTCGACTTCGAGCACGCTTTTGCTCGGACGCACCAGCGCAACGGCAGTGATGAAGCCGCAGAGTTCATCCACGGCGAGAATGGTTTTCTCCATCGGGGTTGCGGGCGTCACGCCGCTGTAATCCGCATGCGCTAGAATCGCGCGGCAAATTTCTTCCGGCTCGCCCATCTCGCGCAAGAGCTTGACGGTTTGATAGGGATGTTCTTCTTTAGCAGGATACTTCTCGTAATCCATATCGTGCAAAATTCCCACTACAGCCCACTTCTCTTCGTCTTCGCCAAACTTGCGCGCGTAAAAACGCATCGCCGCTTCAACCGCGAGCATGTGCTTGCGCAGGCTGTCGGAAGCGGTCCACTCACACATCAATTGATAAGCTTGTGCTCGCGTGAGCATTTTTCAAACTCCTTATTCTACGACCACGGCCGTGCCGTTTGCAATTACCATAAGAATGGCATCGCCTGCGTTCAAAGTTTCATAATCCAAATCTACTCCAACCACGGCATTCGCGCCGGTTTGCTCGGCATTTTCGCGCATCAGTTTCATCGCCATGCTGCGCGCGCGCGAAAGCTTTTGCTCGAATTTAGTCGAGCGCCCGCCAACGATACCCTTCAAGCCTTGAAAGACATCTTCAAACAGATTCGAGCCAATGACAACCTCGCCCGTGACGATACCCAAATACTTCACAATCTTTTTGCCTTCAATCGAGTCTGTAGTAGTCGTGATCATTGTCGTATGACCTCCCGATAGTCTACTAATCGCACGAAAATGAAACCAAACTATGAAACAACTCTGCCACCGCAGAGATGCATGCCGGCGATTGCAACTTTCTTGAATTGCATCCCTCCGTAGATAGACGCCTGGTTGTATTAGGGAAGAATAGGGACGCAGCTTTGTGCAATTCGCCGCAGATGAAGCTCCGGAAAACACGCTTATGCTTCGCCGGAAAAGGGCCATTGCATTTGGCCCGCGCTGTATCTCAACAAAAGATCGTTTGTTCGCGATTCGGGCCGACCGAAATGATCTCGATGGGTGTTTGCGTAATCTCCGTCAGCATGCGCAGATACTGCTGCGCGCGCGCCGGCAGTGCATTGAAAGTGCGCACGGCCGCCGTGGATTCTTGCCATCCCGGCAGGGTTTCGTAGACCGGCTCGCACTGTTCCAACATTGCAAGGTCCGCCGGAAAAGTCTTGATCTCTTTGCCGCGATAGCGATACGCAACGCATATTTTGATTTCCGCAAGCGTATCGAGCACGTCCAGTTTGGTGACGGCCCATGCGGCGATGCCGTTGACTTGCACCGCGTAGTTGGCAACAACCGCGTCGAACCAACCACAACGCCGCGGTCGGCCCGTGGTTGCGCCATACTCCGCGCCAAGCGTGCGCAGATCAATGCCGCTTTCGGGGCTAATCTCCGTGGGCAATGGTCCCATGCCGACGCGCGTGGTATAGGCTTTAATGACGCCGAGCACGCGATCGATTTGGGTGGGGCCGAGACCAAGTCCAGTGCAAGCGCCGCCGCTGGTGGGACTGGAGGACGTGACGTAGGGATAGGTGCCAAGGTCGATATCCAACAATGTGCCTTGCGCTCCTTCACAGAGCACGCTTTTTCCGGATGCGATGCCGAGGTGCAAGGCGCGCGAAACGTCGGTGATGTATGGATCGAGCTGCTCGTCTAGTTCGCGATATTCGTGCAGAATCGCCTCTGCCTCCAACGGCGATTGCCCGTAGAGTGCGCTGAGAATCGCATTTTTTTCTTCAAGATTGTGTATGATCTTCTCGCGCAGCGTGGTTTCATCTAAAAGGTCGACGATGCGAATCCCCATGCGATGCACTTTGTCGACGTAAGCCGGACCGATGCCGCGACCGGTCGTGCCGATTTTATGCTGCTCGTCTGCCAACTCGCGGCTTTGATCGAGCAGCTTGTGATAAGGCATGACGAGGTGAGCGCGATGGCTGATGAAGAGGCGGCCCTTTAAAACGATGTCCTTTTTTGTGAGCAACTCGATTTCCTGCAACAGCGCAACGGGATCGATGACGACGCCGTTGCCCAAATAGCAGGTGGTATGGGGATGTAAAATGCCGGAGGGAATAAGATGCAGAACATAACGCTCACCGCCGATCGCCACGGTGTGCCCGGCGTTCGCGCCGCCTTGATAGCGCGCAACGAGATCGGCGTGTTCGCTGAGGTAGTCGATGATCTTGCCTTTGCCTTCGTCGCCCCATTGTGCGCCGACTATAATTTGAACGGGCATGTTGTTCTCGCCATGAATGCTGGAGTCTCGCCTCTCACCTTCGCATGCTATTCCAAAGAAGCGTTCCGCGCCGCGGGAACACAAGCTTGATTCCCAAAGCGCGGGCGGCCTCCTACGGAACAACTAGGCAATGTCGGGCGATATTTGAATTGATTTCTTCAGGAGCAAACATAAAAAAACTCCGAACTTTCCTGTACGCATTCCGCGCCGGGAATCGGAGTTTGCATTCGTCACAATGCTCAGCGGGAGCTATTTGAAACTGGCAACGGCATTTTCCACCGTGTCGTGGATTTCAAAGATGCGCGTGAGCTTGGTGATCAACAACAAGCTTTTGATGCGCTCAGTGACGTTGGCCAGCTTGATGTCGCCTTGATTGTTGCGCATGGTGGTTAGCGCTTGAATCAAAATGCCGAGACCGGAGCTGTTCATCCAATCGACATTGCCGAGATCGACAACGACCTTGACTTTGTTGTTGTCGATGAGCTCATGCAGCTTATCATTCAACAAACCCGCGTCAGGACCGCCCATAATCTTGCCGGAAAATTCCAAGATCGCGAGGCCGCCGGCAGTTTTTTCAGTGATGGTCATGGGGTACCTCCCGCCAGTTTTTTAAAATCGAGATTGAGAAAAAGCTTTAGCGGACAGCAACCGGGCTGCGCTGCTTAATTTTAGCCAAGTGGTGCTTCTTGTACCATTCCACCACCATGGTCGCGGCTATGAAGATGGTAGAATATGAGCCTGCGATGACGCCTACCAGCATGCAGAAAGAAAAGTCGTGCAGCACTTCGCCGCCGAAAAGGAACAACACGACGACGACAAAGAAAACCGTCAACGAGGTTAGGATCGTGCGGCTCAAGGTTTGATTGATGCTCAAATTGATGATGTCTTCGATCTTCATATTTTCACGACGATGCAACTTGAGGTTCTCGCGAATGCGATCGAAGATGACGATGGTATCATTCAACGAGTACCCAACCAGCGTGAGAAACGCAGCGACCACCGCCAAATCGACTTCCAAATTGAACAACGAAAAGAAGCCCAAAGTGACCATGACATCGTGAAACAACGCCACGACTGCGCCGACGGCGAAAATAAATTCGAAACGAAAACTGACATATACCAGAATCAAGCCGAGGGAGATCAACGTGGCCCAGATCGAAGCGCTGCGCAGCTCGCGGCCAACTTTTGGGCCGACAGTTTCGACCGAACGCATTTCCGGTGGATCGGCCGGAAATGCTTTTTGTAGAGCCGCAATAATGCTGTCGGAAACTCGTACGGCGTCTGCTTCCTGTCGCACGCGGATGAGGTAGTCGCGATTACCGCCGAACTGCTTGATTTCGGCGTCGGCATAACCGAGCGCACCGAGTGCGTCGCGCACGGACCCGGGCGTTTGATCTTGCTTGAATTGGACGTGAATCTCAGTGCCGCCTAAGAAGTCAATGCTGTAAGCCGGGCCGCCTTTAAGGATCAAAGAAGCGATGCCGATGAGTATGACGATCACGGAAGCGCCAATCGCAAGATTGCGCACCTTCATGAAATCGATATGTGTTTCACGAAAAAACTGCACCATGAGAAACTCTTCTCCTAAAAAACTTTTGCGTAACTTAGATGCTCAATGAAGTTATGGTTCGGCGCGAGGTCATCCAGTCGTAAATCACACGCGTGACCACGATTGCGGTGAACATGCTGATGGCGATGCCGAATAGCAGTGTGATCGCAAAGCCCTTCACCGGCCCGGTGCCGAATTGCAAGAGCACGGCGGCGGTGAGTGCGGTGGTCACGTTGGAATCGAAGATCGTCCAAAAGGCGCGCTCATAACCCTGATCGATCGCGGCCTTGACGGTTTTACCGGCGCGCAATTCTTCGCGAATACGCTCGAAGATGAGCACATTGGCGTCTACGGCCATGCCGAAGGTCAAGATGATGCCTGCAATGCCGGGCAAGGTTAGGGTCGCTTTGAATTGTGCAAGCGCCGCAAACACGATAATGACGTTCAGCAGCAAAGCGAGGTTGGCAATAAGCCCGGAAAGGCGATAGTAGAACAGCATAAAAACGACGACGATGACGAAGCCGATGAGCGCCGAGTTTTGCCCGGTTTCAATGGAATCACGCCCCAATGAAGGCCCGACGGTGCGTTCTTCGATGATATGCATAGGGGCCTGCAAAGCGCCGGCGCGCAGAACAATGGCGAGATCGCTTGCTTCTGCGGCATCCATCGCACCGTGAATCACCGCGCGCCCGTTTGGAATGCGCTCGTTGATGTTGGGCGCGGTCACGATTTTATTATCCAACAAAATCGCCAAACGCTTGTTGACGTTCGCGCCGGTAACAACTGAGAAAATTTTGGCGCCTTCGTTGTTCATTTCCATGTTGACTTCCCACTCGCCTTGACGGCTGACTCGTCCTCCGCTGCCGATGGTCGCTTGCGCGTTGGTGAGATACGTGCCCGTCAATTCCGGCTCGCGCTTGACCAGATAGAGCCGGTAATATTTCGTGTCTGCAAGCTGCTCGGCTTTGTTCGACCACACAAACTCTGCGTCATTGGGAATCACTTCGCGCACTGCCGGGGTATGCAGGATGCGCTCGACCGCGCGCAGGTTCTTCTCCGGCACGCCGATGTCCGGCCCCAGTGAACCAATCAATGATGAGAAGGGGTTCTCTTCGAAAATCTCCTTATCCACCAACAGAGTGGAATCGGAGGTGGTGGTATCGCTGTCGGCTCTGGCCGTTTCCGGGAAAAGCTCGCTCACGTTCATCTCTTCATCGCTGCGCAGCTTTGCTTCCTTGGTCGTATCCACCGGCGTCGTGGCCGCAACCTGGGTGGAGTCCTGGGTCGTGGAAGGACGCGAGCGTTTCATTGCGTCGTTGATCTTCACGATGACATCGTTGGTGATCTCCGGATCCTTCACCAGCGAGAATTGCAACTGCGCGGTTTTGCCGATGATGTTCTTCGCGCGGCTTACGTCCGTGATACCGGCCAGCTCCACAATGATTCGGCGTTCGCCCTGCTTCGTAATGGAAGGCTCGGACACGCCAAACTGATCAATGCGATTACGCAAGATTTCGAGATTACGATCGACGGCGTCCGTGGCATTCTTCTTCAGCTCATCGATGATTTGCGCATCGGTCTGGCTGCGGTTGCCCCAATATCGGCTTAAACGAATCTGCGCTGTGTTAAACTCTTGCGCGAAAATCTCGAAGAAATCAACGTTGGGCGTCTGCGCTTTCGTCTCGACGCTACGCAGCAACTCTTCGAATTTGACGTCTTTGTTTTTTGCCAGATCCCGCACCATTTTGGGGAGGTCCACTTCAAAGACCAAATAGGAACCGCCCTGCAAATCCAGGCCGCGTTTGATGGCACGCACTTCATGCTTGGCGATTTTGTCGTCGATTTCGGCAAGCTTCTTCGCTTCATCCAACGCTGCGGGCAGGGCCTCGCTGCGGCCTTTAAGCGCGGTGCGAATCAACTGTTCGAGCTGGCCTTGGCGTAGCGCGCCATTGATTTCGTCGGTATTGAAGCCGGTAGTTTGCGTAATTTTGGTCAAATGGCTGCTCGCCTGGTCTTTTAAGCGGCTGAGCATAAAGGTGGGATAAAGCTGATAACCGGACCATAAGAGGGCCAAGATGATGATGGCAACACGAAAAGTATTGTTACGTCGCATAAAGCTGTTGCATCCTCCATCGCTTGCTCCCAAATCATTTAGTGAAATTGGGAAGTGGTGGTTTGAGGTTACACAGGACTGCGTTGACCGCGAAGCGCTTCCTGGCTAACGAGTACATGTCAGGAAGGGTAGGCAGAGGGCACGCACGAATTAAAAATGCGGGGCGAATATAGGTGATTTACCTTTGAAAGTCAAGCAATGCCAATTTTGTCGAAGCCGACCTCCGAACGATTTACGGTGCCCAACTCAACATCAAGCCGGCGTTCCATCACCTCGAGTCGCAGTAACAAGATCTTATTCTTGCGCTCCATCTCGTCGACGCGAAGCTCCAAGCGCTTCAAATCGGCCGTAAGCTCGTTCTCCAATTTTTCCAATTTCAGCTTCATCGCGTTTTCCAACTCATCCAAACGAGCATTCAGGCGATCGACTTCTTGATCGAATTGCTCGATACTTATGATGCGACGCGAGGTTCCGGCTGCGGTGTACATTTTTATTCCCTGCGAAACTGGTTCCGTAAATTTTTTTTGCAAAATAGTATTCTCTGCCCTAAAGTCAAGTGGAATGTCGCCAAGATCATTCTGCCGCAATCATTGCTGGAGAACTTCGCATGGTTATTCACCGTAAGAACTCCGCAAGCAAGAGGACGCGGGCTTTTGCTTTTTGAAGCCTGCGCAGCGCTGTAAGTCACCTCGGTGCACTAGCCCCCTAGGTAAACAAGCAGAGAAGATACTCAAGAACGAGCAGCGACAAACCCAAAAGTAAGACTTCCATATTGCAGCACGAAGCTTGTGCGTACTCAAAGGAAAACTCGGAGAGTTGCGTACAGAGCGTCGCTCGCTTGTTGCGCGGCAACACGAGGCCTCTTGCCAGGTTTTACTGGCGTGCAACAGTGAAAATCTGTGTTCCTGCAAAAACTTTCTCGCATTGATTCTCGTCTTATGAAACGGACCGTGTGAAGCAACTTTCATCCAGCAACGTGAGCATTTATGAATGACCGCGATTTGATTGAACGATTTCTGCGCGGCGAGGCGGCGGCGTTCAACACGCTAGTGTGGCGCTGGCAGAAGACGATCTACAATTTTATTCTGAGGGATATCGGCAATCGCGACGAAGCGCAAGATTTGACCCAACAAGTATTCGTGCGCGTCTACCGCAATTTGGACAAACTCAAGAACCTCGATCGGTTTTCGACGTGGATCTATCAGATTGCGGCGAATCTTTGCCGTGATCTCATCAAACAACGCCGGCGCCGAGGGCAGCAATCTTTGGAGGGTATGCAAGAGGCCGGCGCCGTGGAATTGGCGAGCAACGCAGCATTGACGCTGCAAGCGGAGCACGAAGAGCATCCCGACCGCGTGGTGAGCCGCAGCCAGCTTCGCGATCTGCTCGAAAAGGCGCTGCAAGAAATTCCCGAAGAGCAGCGCATCGTCGTGGTTATGAAAGAATATCAAAATCTCAAGTTCACGGAAATCGCTGAAATCCTCGGCGCCCCGGTGAATACGGTCAAATCACGATTGTATTACGGATTGAACGCTTTGAAAAAAGTTTTGAGTCGATGGCAAATTGATGAAGAGGTCATGCACTATGAAATGTGAAGATACGAAACTGCTCCTGCTGGATTTCCTTTATGACGAAATCGCGCGCGAAGATGAGAAACGCGTGCGCGAGCATCTGGATATTTGCTCGGCGTGCCGCAACGAATATGAAGCGTTGCAACGCACGAGCCTCACTTTGCGCGCCTGGCCGGACGAAGAGCCGCAGCAGAATTTCGTGTTCGTGGAAAATCGCCCGAGTTGGCGCGCCGCGTTCAAGCAAGTGCTCTTTCCCGAGCAGGCACCATTGTGGGGCCGTTTGGGCTTTGGGCTGGGCGTGGCCGTGGTCACAGCATTGTTCGTGAGCGCTTTGTTCAACATGGAAATTAATTATACTAACGGGCAGCTTACCTATCGCGCGGGTCTGCAGCCGCGTCCGGTGATCGAGTTGACCGAGGAAGCCAAGACGCAACTAGCGGCCGAGCTGCAGCAACAAAATCGCGAGATGATTGCGCGCATGGTGCAAGCCGGT
>JABWAN010000127.1 GCA_013361015.1 Candidatus Zhuqueibacterota bacterium
AAATCGGAAAGTTGGCGCGCATTTTCGATCGTCATACGCAGGTCGGTCTCGTCCCACGGCTTGGTGATGTAGCGAAACACGCGGCCGGTATTGATCGCGCCGATGATCGCCTCCACGTCGCTGAAGCCGGTGAGAATCATGCGCACGGTGTCGGGATATTCGGGCAAAATGCGCTCGAGAAATTGAATGCCGGTCATTTTGGGCATGCGTTGATCGGTGATAATCAGATCGATATTGTGCCGGCGCATGATCGCGATGCCCTCCTCTCCGCTCGTGGCCGTATGAATTTGATACTCGCGCCGGAAGCACGCTTTGAAGGAAGTGAGATTGTGCTCCTCGTCATCGACGTATAGAATCGCGAAATCACTCTTGTTCATATTCGCTCCTTGTGTTCTTTCAATGACCATTCAGAAGGAAGCTCTGCTGGTGTCGCGCATGCGGCGTAGTCTTGTGCCGGGCACCTGAACAGATTTCTGAATGATTATGGCAAGGTGACCAAATCAGATGTGAAACTCACCTCTTCGCCGGCAAAGTGATCACGAATTCGGCGCCTTTGCCCGGCTCGCTATAGACCTCGAGGTTGCCGTCATGATCTTCGATGATGCCATAAGTGATCGACAAACCCAAACCCGTACCTTCGCCCACATCCTTGGTCGTGAAAAACGGTTCGAAAATGCGTTGCTTGACTTCATTGCTCATGCCTTTGCCCGTGTCTTTAATGGAGACCGTGACAATCTCACCGTCATAAGAGGTCTTGATAAAAATTTTGCCGGCGCCGGTGATCGCTTGACTCGCGTTCGCCAGAATATTTAAAAAGGCTTGATTCAACTTGCCGGGGTAGCATAGAATGTCCGGAAAGTCTTGAAAGTCTTTAATCACTTCCACGCGATTCTTGAGCTGATTCTTCAACATCAACAACGTGGCTTCCAAGCCTTGGTTGATGCTTGCGAGCTTCTGCCCTTCTTCATCCAGCCGGGAAAAGTTGCGCAAGCCGCGCACGATCTCCGTCGTACGGCGCGCGCCTTCTTCAATGCCTTCGAGCAGACGATCGATTTCATCCACGATCACGGCATAATCCAATTGCCTTTTCAACCCTTCAACTTCCGCGAACGTTGCTTCGAGCTTGTGCTCATACACGACATTGTCGTATTGGGTTAACACGGCAAAAAGATCTGCGAGATCGCGTTTGAGCGGGTTGACGTTCGAGGTAATGAAATTGATGGGATTGTTCAGCTCGTGCGCGATACCGGCAGTGAGCTGGCCGAGCGAAGCCATTTTCTCGGATTGCACGAGTTGTGATTGGGTTCTTTGCAATTGCCGCATGGTTCCTTGCAGCGCGACATGCTTGGTTTGCAGCTCTGCGGCTTGCTGCTCCATGCGCGCGCGCGCGTCACGCAACGAAGTCGTCATCTGATTGAATGAACGCGCAAGATTCCCGATCTCGTCTTTGCCGCGAATGCCAAGCTGCACAGAGAGATTGCCGCGCGCCACGGTCTCCGCGGCGGAGGCGAGCAGCCGCACCGGCACGACGATGAGGCGGGCCAAACCTGCGGCGAATAGAATCGAAACCACAATCGTTACGACGAGCAAGGTGAGGTTTACGCGCCGCGTATCGCGATAGGCTTCCTCCACGCGATGCGCTGCGTTGAAGGAATCTTCTTGATTGATCTGCACCAATGCCGACAACACCGCGCTGAATTCGTCAAAAACGTGCAGCGCCTCCCCATTCAAAACGGCCAGTGCTTCTTCCTTTTGATTGCGCAACAGCAGTCCCAAAAAACTGCGGCTCAAATCCTGATAGTTTTCCCAATGCGTTTCCAATGCGGAATACAGCCGCTTTTCCTCTTCCAAATAGGTCCCCTGGCGCTCCGCTTGGGCTTTGAGTTGTTTATAGGTTTCGAGATTCTGGGTGATACTGTCGATCAATGCAACGACAATTGCGGCCTGGCTTTTTTGCTCAAACGTATCTATCGCGAAAGCATGTTGCAGTTGATTGACGCGCAGATCGAATGCATTCAACTTAAGGTCAGCGATCGCAAACGCGCGCGGCAAGCGATTCTTTGTGACTTCGTCGATCTCGGCCTTGATGTCGCGCATGCGATTGATGGAGAAAATATTTGCGCTCGCCATCAAAAGTAAAATCACGCCGAAGCCCAACAATTGCTTGGCGCCCAGTTTGAGGTCTCGCAGGTTCATGGCTGCTTCTCTGTCGATGTGATGCGCAACAGCGTTTTCACCTCGTCGGTAACCTTGTCCGCGCTTATAAAACCGAGTGCACCGGGAGTGGAGGCAACTTTTTTCAGCATCTCTTCCTCGGATTTCACCACAAGCGGTTCGACGCCTTCGCCCATGAGCAGCTTCTTGAGCCAAATCGATTTCATGCGCGAAGCAGTAATACCGAGGAATCTATAGAAGGCAGCCTTCGCTTCGCTCTGCTGTTTCAAGTCAACGACCAGAACAGGTTGGTTTTTGCTCCAGTGCTTGACTTCGCAAGAATAGTAATCCAGCAATTGCGCTTTGGTGAGCGAGTCGAGCGGCGCTGCTTTGTGCGCGATCACGGCAACTTGCCCATTCGCGCTCGCGGCCCAGATCAAAAGTCCGAACAGTATTTTGTTTGTGGTAGTCATATTCATTTTTCAGCCTTGGGGCTCGCCTCAAAATCTTACGGAGACAGCAAGGTACGTATAGTTATAGGTTGCATCGAGTCGAGGATTGGTTGCGTCGAAATGCGCATTGGCCGTTTGGATTTTCCACACAATCATATCGCCGATATTAAAAGTGGCGCCGAAGGTGGGCACTTGATAACCTTGTTCCCGCAAGGGCAGCGAATTTTCCTTCGCATCCCAATAACTGAAGTATGCCATCACCCGCTCGGAGAAATGATAGCCCAAAGTGGCGTAGAAGAAACGCTTGTCGAAATCCACTTGCGGCAACTCAAAATCGTATGAGACGTGGATGTATTCGGATTCAAAGAACCACTTCGTGCTGGTCAGGGAGAAATCCGCACCACGGCGAAGACGCGGAATGCTTTCGAAATGTTCGAGGGGCAGCTCAAGACGTTCCGCCACTTCCGTCTGCAATTCATACTCATCAAAAGTTGCCGAAATGCCGGCCTTAAAAAAATCATTGCGCATTCCCACGCGGCCGCCGACTAAAAACGTTCTGGAAGTATCTATGCCGGTAGACCCGTAACGGCGATCCCGGTTGATATTCGGGCTGTTGCCCAAATAGATCGCGTAATCCAATTTCACCGTGCGTATCGGAATGAAGCCATATGCTTGCACATAGGCTTGCACCGGCACGAACTCATCCGTGTCCGTGTCTTCACTAAAGGAGCTTTCATACACCACGGGCCGGATGATGTAAGGCAAGAGCGGCGTACGATTCTTGATCTCGTTCAAGTTATTGAAGGTGGGCGTGAGCATGCCAAGTTTGAGCTTGAACTGCTTGCTGCCCCGATAATTGATCCACGCCTCTTCCAAAGAAAATGCGCCCCATTCGCGCAACGAAGAATAGGAGTTCACGAATTCGAAGTTGACGAAGGCCGACCAGTTTTGGATCAGGTCTTTCTGTAAAAACAAATTGAGCTGTTGCAGCGTGAAGCTATTTATTTCTTTTTTGAGGTTCACGTCTTTCTGGTATCCCAGCGCGGCTTGAAAATATCCGAATACTTTCAAACCGCCCGGCTCGGTGGTTTGCGCCTCGGCGTGATTGCAGCACAGTGCGAAACACACCATCATCGCGAATAGCCCGCGGCGAAAACGTGTAACGGACTCGGCATTCATTTGTATCATCGTATCGGCTCCTTATCGGATCGTTTGCGCGAAAGAGCGTCGCTCATGCGCCTCATTGCGCTGCACGTTCCAGCTCTTTTGTGATCGCATTAATATACTCTGCCATGCCCAGCAATACCGAGCTCACACGCACAATTTGCGGTTCCACCTGCGGCCATTGCTTTTGCTCAATGGCTTCGCGCACGGCTGGAATCGTCTTCACGCCGTAGCCCGTGTAATAACCCGGCGCATAAATTTGATGCTTGAACCAGGGCCGGTTCGGCAAGCCTTCATTCGCAGTGAGCTTCTGCTCGGCTTGCAGCAGTTTTTTATTCAAACCAAGTGGCGCGGGCTTCCCGGTCTCGCGGAACTTCTGCAGCGCGGTGCTGTAACGTTCCGCGCTTTGCGTCAGCGCGGCGCTCGCATTCTCGAGGGGCGCGAAATTCAAATATGGCGGAACTTCTTCCGTTTTGGGAGAAATGCGCGGCGCGCGGGGATCATTGATCGCAGCAAATACGCCTTCTTCAATCTGCTTGTTACGCTCGAGGATCTCCTCGCGCTTGCTGTTTGCGAGTTTCTTCAATTCATCGAGATATTTGTTGATCGTTTCCGCGAGATTACTGAAATCATACGGCAGCAAATCGGACTCGGCGAAGCGCATGGCCGCGGTGCCGGCAGTTTGCGCGAGCGCGCGACCATAAACAAAATTTGTATCGGAAAAATTCGTGAACCAATGAAAGCTGTCATAGACCGAATGATAAATCCCGCCACCGCCCTCGCCGCCGTAGCCCAGGTGCATCGAAGCAATGCCGAGGTGATCGAGAAACGCGGTGTAATCCGAGCCGGAGCCGAGCGCGCCAATGCGCAAATCCGGCCGTGAGCGCAACTCTTTGCGCGCCTCCGGAGCCTTCGCGTCTGCTATGCCGCGCAATTGGCTGCGTTTCCACACGGTCAGCTTCGTCTCGGGGTCTTCAATGTCTTTCGCCACGTTGTTGATAAATTTTTCTAATGAGTGCGACCCGGGACTATAGAGATAACCGCGACCGTTGCCGTCGGTGTTGATATAAACCACAGCCTTCTGTCGCAACTCTTCTGCATGCGTTTCCGCCCATTCCGTGGAACCGAGCAAGCCCTGTTCTTCCGCATCCCATGCGCAATAAATGAGCGTGCGTTTTGGTTTCCAACCTTGTTTGAGCAGAACGCTGAACGCGCGCACTTCTTCCATCAACGCCACCATGCCGGAGATCGGATCCTCCGCGCCATTCACCCACGCATCGTGATGATTGCCGCGCATGATCCACTCGTCGGAATAAACCGCACCGGGAATTTTCACGATCACATTATAGATCGGCTTGAGATCCCAATGGAATTGCAACTTGAGCCTGACTTTCACGGGGCCGGGGCCGGTGCGATACGTGATCGGCAATGCGCCACGCCAACCTTCCGGCGCCACACGGCCTACAAGCGCGGCGAGCAACGGCTGGGCATCGCCGTATGAAATCGGCAACACTGGAATCGTCGTGAACGTTTTGACGTCTTTGCGCTCCATGCGCTTCGCATTCGCAGTCGCGCCCACACCGGGCGTGAGCGGGTCGCCGGGATACGTCGGCATGTCCATCACGCTGCCGCGCTGCACGCCCGTCGAGGGACGATATGGGCCTTTGGGATAAACTTCGCCTTCGTAGTAGCCATCGTCAATCGGGTCGGAATAAATAATACAACCTACCGCGCCGTGTTCCGCAGCAACTTTTGGTTTGATGCCGCGCCAAGAAGCGCCATAGCGCGCGATGACGATGCAGCCCTTCACGGAAATGCCCAAGCGTTCAAGCTCCTCGTAATCGGAAGGGATGCCGTAGTTGACATACACGAGCGGTGCGGTCACATCGCCGTCAATCGAATATGCGTTATACGATGGAAGCTGTTCGCTGAGTTGATTGGAAGAGGGATCTTCGGCGAGCGCAGGCTCTTGTAGCTTGGCAACAAACTTGGTGGGCGCAAGCATTTCAACGACTCTTTCTTGGGGAGAAGGAAAGAGTACGTGGAACGTTTCGATCTGCGCCTCAACGCCCCATTCTTTGAATTTGGCGAGCAGCCATTCGGCGTTGTCTTTGCCGTAAGGCGAGCCGAGATGGTGCGGCCGTGCGGAGAGGCGTTGCATATACTCCCGCATGAGTTTGGGGTCGGGCAATGCGCGAAATTCTTTTTCCCAATCGCGGTTCAAAGGTGTTTGTGAAAATGAAGCGCTGCACAATAAGGCTATGAACACGAAGTGACGCCACAAACGCATAGCTCCTCCTCAGGTGGTCTGAAACCTCAACGGCTTGAAATAGCGGAGATACCCAGCTTCTTCATTTTATACTGCAACGTTTGCACGGGAACGCGCAATTGCCGCGCGGCTTGCGATTGGTTGCCGTGGTGCCGGGCCAACGCTTGACCAATCAGTTGCGCTTCTAACGCCGCCACACGCTCCGTCAAAGCGAGCGAACGAGAGTCCGCTTCTTCCTTTTCGACACGGTATTTTTTGATTTCATTCTTGATCTCTGCCGGAAAACTTTCTGCGTCGATAATTTTGTTTGCCGCGGGCGCCAAAGCCGCCACCCGCTCAACGAAGTTTTCCAATTGCCGAATGTTGCCGGGCCAGGCTTGTTGGTTCAGATAAGTCAAAACTTCTTCATGAAAATGCTCCGCATGTTTTTGCTGTTGCTTCGCGTAGTATTGCAAAAAATATTCGGCGAGAACGGGAATATCCTCGCGCCGTTCGTCCAACGCGGGCGCAGCAATCGGATAAACGAGCAAGCGATAGTACAGGTCCTCTCTAAAAAGTTGTTGCCGCACCAGTTCCCGCAGCGGCCGGCTCGAAGCCGCGATGATGCGCACCTCGACTTTGCGCGACGTGTTCGCGCCGAGCGGACGAACCTCATTCTGCTCCAACACGCGCAAAAATTTGGTTTGCACGTGCAAAGGCAGGTTGGCGATTTCATCGAGAAACAGCGTGCCTTGATGCGCCGTTTCGAACAAGCCTTTGCGCTCTTGCAACGCGCCGGTGAAAGCGCCTTTCACGTGGCCAAATAATTCGCTCTCGATCAAGTTTTCCGGCAGCGCGCCGCAATCGAGCGCCACGAACGGCTGCGCATGACGCCGGCTGAACTGATGAATCGCCCGCGCCACCAATTCTTTGCCCGTGCCCGTGGGCCCTTCGATCATCACGCGCACTTCGCAACGCGCCGCGGCTTCAATGGCTTTGAGCAGCTCGACGAATTTCGGGCTTTGGCCGATCAAGCCTACCTGCGCATACTTCGCCAACAGCGCGGCTTCGGGCAAAGGCGCTGCGAAATACTCGGCGATCTTTTGCGCGTTTCGCAAATGGGGCGCAGCTATCACCCCGAGCTTGTCCAAGTACAACAGATCATGTTCGTCAAATTTTTCTTCGCCGCTCTTACCCAATAAGATCAACGTGCCGAGCAGCGCACCGTCACTTTGTAGCGGAACACCGAGCACCGAGGCCGTGGTCGCCTCGCCCCAAGACACGCCGGTGAAGCGAGGGTCTTGCGTCACGTTCTCGCTCAACAGCGGTTGGCGCATACTGATGATCCAGCCGCTGATTTGGTTTTGCAGCGCTTTGAATTTCCGCTCGTCGCGCACCGCGCCTTCGCACATCAAGGTCTTCACGGTTTCGCGCGTGCGGGGATTGATCATGAGCAACAACGCGGCCTCGGCGCGCAACAAGTTTGCGGCTCTTTGCGCGATCACACGAAGAATTTCTTGAAAGTCGTTTTGCTCATGGAGCACGCAGGCAAGCTCGACGAGTCGTTCCCATTTTTCCTCGGCGATTTTCATGCCGGTGAAGGTAATAATTTCGGCGTGAAAGTCAAATGCTGGTCTCGTCCCGCCAGCACGCAAGAGTCAATTCAGCGCCCAAACAAAAAGGAAGCAAAGAATCTCACGCAAAGACGCAGAGCCGCAAAGGTTTCGCAAAGAAAAGCTTTGCGGGTTCTTTGCGTCTTCGCGCCTTGGCGTGCGCTTTTGATCTTCTCTTTGGTTGCGGCCCGTCGTCCGCCTTGCGCAAACGAGAGCGGTGTTGCATTTTTCGAAGTTTGTTTTAAATTGGATTTGTCGGCGGAAATAAGGGCAAGGTTTTTACCCGTAATCATAGTGACATGGCTGCCCCACGTTAAAAATGAAGGGAGTGAAAATGCAACAAGCAGAGCTCTTGGAAAGAATCACATTCGATCCCAAAATCTTCGACTGCAAGCCGATCGTGCGAGGGCTTCGGATCTCCGTTGAAATGATTTTGGATTTGTTGAGCCAAGGAGTGACAGAGGAAGAGTTGCTCGAAGATTATCCCGATTTGGAGCCGGAAGACATTCGCGCGTGTCTGGCTTACGCCAAAGCCGTCGTCGCGAATGAAGACGTGGAATATCTCGGCCTGCAAGCGGCGTGATGAAATTTCTCATCGACGTTTGCGCCGGCCAAACGATTGGAGACTGGCTTTCACAACAAGGCCATGATGTCCTCTTTGTGCGAGTTCGGAATCCTCGCATGGCCGATGAAGACATTCTTGCCTGGGCGTTTTCGGAAAAGCGCATCGTGGTTACAATCGATAAAGACTTTGGTAAGCTGATCTTTGTTTTGGGAAAGCAGCATTCCGGTATGATCCGCCTCGCAAGTGTTCCTCGAAAAGCGCGCTTGAAGCTCGTACAGCAGATCGTCGCCATGCACGCGAAGGATTTGGAAAACGGCGCCATCGTTACTGGGAGCTTATCGAAGATTCGCGTTCGCAGAAATTAAAGCCGTGCTCACCGTTTGGGGCCGTTTACAAAAACAAAAGCGGATCAAAGAATTTTCATTCCCGATCCGCTCGTGAAGATTGCGGCGGCAAAACCTAACGCCGCGCCCTCTGCTCTAAGCCCTCCGCCCTATTGCATCAAAATCATCTTCCGCGTCTCCACTTTCTCGCCTGCCTGCAAGCGATAGAAATAAACCCCGCTCGGCGCACCTTCCGCGCGCCATTGCACATGATGCTCGCCCGCGCTCTGCTTGCCCTCAAACAACGTGACAATCTCCTGCCCCGCGAGGTTGAAAACTTTCAGCGAAACGCGCTCGGCTTGCGCCAATGAATAGCGAATCGTCGTTGAGGGATTAAAGGGGTTGGGAAAATTTTGGCTCAACGCATATTGCTCCGGCAACGCGCTCAACATTTCTTTGATTGCGAGCGGCGCGCCGGCCCATTTGTAGATAAAGTTGTCGCCGCCGATCCAACCGATTTGCGGAGAGACAAACGCGGGCACGGTGTGCGAGAGATTGTCGATCACCTTCCACGAGATGCCGCCGTCCAAAGTATATGCAGAGCCGGGCACTTCTCCCAAATAACCTCTCGCGCCGAGGATGTAGGATGCGGTTGTGCCGGGAATGAATTTGACTGGGCCGGTTATGCCTTGAAGCGAATTGAGAATTGTCCAAGTCTTCCCTCCGTCCGTGGTTTTGGCGAAACGATTGCGATCCGGGAAGTATCGCGTCGCCATGCCATTAAGTTCATCTTGAAAAGCTAGAAACACAACCGTGGTTGGGCCAAGACCGGGGTTCGATGCGGCCCAACTCTTTCCGCGATTCGTCGTGCGAAACACGCGGCCAGGAAAGGTGCCGAACCAGAACGAGTTGCCTTGAGTAGCATAGCTGCTAATTACACCGAGCTCGCCGGTAACGAAAGCAGGAATACTGTCTTTCGCCACGCGCGTCCAAGCGTTGCCACCGTCGACTGTTGTGTGAATTTCAAAATAGCCATCAGGTGACTGACCAACGACAAGCCCGTCCTTTTCGTCGAAAAAGTAAACGTACAAAGGCGCAGTGCCTGATCTATCATAAAGATTGGATTGCCTAATCCATGAGTTGCCACCGTCGGTCGTTTTGAAGCCGCCTCCCTCTCTG
>JABWAN010000128.1 GCA_013361015.1 Candidatus Zhuqueibacterota bacterium
CGCGAAGATCGGCGCGTACTTGAGGATCGGAGAGCAATGCACCACAGGTCAAAACTGCCACCGGAATCTGTGTAAGACGCTTGGTCTGCGCGATCATTTCTCCCAACTTGCTGTGCAACGTCGGCTCGCCCGAGCCCGAAAAAGTAATGTAGTCCGCTTCCCCACCGCCGGCGAGATATTCGGAAATTTCTGCCATTACTTCTTCCACGGGCACATATTCTTCGCGCTGCAACGTTTGAAACGTCGTGGGGCCGAGCTGACAGTAAACACAATTGTAGGTACAGGTCTTCTTCGGCACCACGTCAACGCCAAGGGAACGCCCCAACCGGCGCGAGGGCACAGGGCCGAAGAGGTAACGTTTTTTTTCGGAAGTCGCCATCTTCGTGCTCCTATTCAAATAGAACTTCCTGATAAAAAATCCTTGCAAAAGGCTACCGCGGGTTTTCATAAAAGCTGAAAACCGTTGCCCATACTGAGCAGCACACATTTCAAAAATACCCCACGAGCTTTTTGAGCGTGTGTTCCATTCCCGTGAACAACTTATGACTCTCAGACTTTTGTTCTGAATGTGCGCGCATTATCGCTTAAACCCTTTGCAAGGATTTCGACGACCTACGCATTTTCACGACCACTCATCTGCGCATCCACCACGGCAACCGCCGTCATATTCACCACATCGGTTTCGCTCATACTGCCGATTTGCAGCATGTGTACCGGTTTGCGCATGCCCATCAACATCGGGCCGATGGCCTCCGCATGGCCGAGGCGCTGCAGCAGCTTATAAGAAACATTGCCGCTAATAAGATCCGGGAAGATGAGCACGTTTGCACCACTTTTAAGGCGGCAGAACGGATAAAACTCATTGATGATTTCCGGCACAACCGCGGTATCGGCTTGCATCTCGCCGTCCACCTCAAAATCGACGGCTTTGCGGCGGAGGATGGCCAGTGCGGCTTGCACCTTTTCCGAAAGCGGATGCTTCACGCTGCCAAAATTTGAAAACGACAACAATGCGACACGCGGCTCGAGATTGAAACGGCGCACTTCGCGCGCAGCGAGAATGGCAATTTCTGCAAGGTCTTCTGCACTGGGGTCGGTATTCACCGTGGCATCCGCGATGAAATAAACGCCTTCTTTGAATACCATCGCATACAAACCGGCCACTTTAGCGACGCCTTCGCGCAGCTTGATGATTTGCAGCGCCGGGCGGAGCACCTCGGGATAATGCTTGGTGAGTCCCGCGATCATGCCGTCCGCTTCGCCAAGATGAACCATCATCGGGCCGAAGTAATGGCGATGGCGAATCATCTCTTCGGCATCGCGGCGCGTGAGGCCTTTGCGTTTGCGCATTTCATAGAACGCTTCGACGTACTTGGGCAGTTTCGGTGAGGTCACGGGGTTGATGATTTCGACTCCGCCCTCCAGACGCACGTGCAACTCTTCGACCTGGCTCATGATGGTTTTCTCATCGCCCAACAGAATCGGATGCGCCATGCCTTCATCGAGAATAATCTCGCACGCTTTGAGTATCGCCGGGAAATCGCCTTCGGGATAGACGATGCGTTTCGGCGAAGTTTTCGCTTTGTTGATCATCACGCGCATGAACTTGCGCGAGAGTCCGAGCCGGCTCTCAAGCTCCTCACGATATTTGTCGAGATCGATCTTCTTCTGCGCCACGCCGCTATCCATTGCCGCTTTCGCCACTGCGGGCGCAACCCACAACAGCACGCGCGGATCAAACGGCTTTGGAATGATGTAATCGCGGCCGAACTTGAGGCTCTGCAAACGATACGCTTTGATCACGGTATAAGGCACCGGCTCTTTCGCCAACTCCGCCAGCGCACGCGTCGCGGCATGTTTCATGTCTTCATTAATGGCCGTCGCGCGCACGTCGAGCGCACCGCGAAAGATGAACGGAAAACCCAGGACATTGTTGACTTGATTGGGATAGTCCGAGCGCCCCGTGGCCATGATCAAATCCTTGCGCACTGAGGTCGCCTCGTCATAAGTAATCTCCGGATCGGGATTCGCCATCGCAAAGATGACCGGGTCTTTGGCCATGGACTTGACCATGTCCTTCGTCACCATGTTCGGACCGGAGAGTCCGACAAAAACATCCGCGCCCTCGATGGCTTCGGCGAGCGTGCGGGCTTTCGTTTCCGCGGCCAGCTTCGCTTTGTAGGGATTCATGTTTTCTTTGCGCCCGGCATACACCACGCCTTTGGTATCGCAGAGAATGAGATTGTGCCGCGAAACGCCGAGGCTCAAATAATAATTGGCGCACGCAATGCCCGAAGCGCCGGCGCCGTTGAACACGATTTTCACTTTGCGAATGTCCTTGCCCACCAATTCCAGCGCATTGAGCAATGCCGCGCCGGAGATGATCGCCGTGCCGTGTTGATCATCGTGAAACACCGGAATCTTCATCAGCTTCTTCAGCGTCTCTTCAATCTGAAAACATTCCGGCGCTTTGATGTCTTCGAGATTGATGCCGCCAAAGGTCGGCTCCATGATTTGCACGGCTTTGATAATGGCATCGGCATCGTGGGTGTCCAATTCGATGTCGAAAACGTCGATATCCGCAAAACGTTTGAAGAGCACGCCCTTGCCTTCCATGACGGGCTTGCCGGCGGCGGCGCCGATATCACCGAGGCCGAGCACCGCGGTGCCGTTTGAAACCACCGCGACAAGATTGCCACGCGAAGTATATTCCCAAACGGCCTCGGGCGTTTGATGAATCTCGCGGCAGGGTTCGGCCACACCCGGCGTGTACGCCAATGACAAATCTGTCTGCGTGACACACGGCTTGGTCGAGACCACTTCGATTTTGCCTTTGCGCCCTTCAGTATGATAGCGCAGGGCTTCTTCTTTGGAAACCATGATCATCCACTCCTCATTGAAAACCCCATCGCAAGAGGGGTTTATTGGTTATTGCTTTCCAATCTCGGCTCCAACACAACTTCTGCGCGAATAGAGTTGGCCACCAAACAACTTTTATGTGCATCGTGCAAAGTCTTCGTCGTCTGCTCGATGAACTCCGCATTCGCAACCACAACGGTCGGACGAAGAATGACTTTGGTGAAACGATAATTGCCTTCAACGAATTCCAACACGCCCTCCGCCCGACTGTGATATGAAACCACGGGCAAATTGAGGCGCTGCGCAAAAGCGATGAACGTGGTCATCGTGCAGGTTTCGACCGCAGCCACGAACAAATCCTCGGGCGTCCACACGCCGGCTTCGCCTTTGAATTCCGGCGGACTGGCAACGCGAAACGCGGGTTTGCCCTCCGCGCGCAACATGCCGGCACGATTGTCCAACCACATCAATTCCGTATGGTATGTGAAAGTCTTGTGCTTCACCTTCGGCGTTGCGGTCACGGTTGTTGCTTCCATATCGCAGTTCCTTTCAGTGGAGTAATGGAGTTTTGGAGTGATGGATTGTTGGCATTGTGCAGCATGGTGATGTGCATTGTCATTCTGAGGAGAACCTTGTCTCGCGCTGGGCACAATTCTCAAAACAGATTGTCTCGTGAGCACTAGGGAAGATTCTTACAGAATGACATCGTTAGAAAAAGCATCACTCCCTCACTCCACCAATCCAACAATCCAAGCGCTTCACCATGCGTATCTCTCGCCGCGAATTTGCCGCGGGCGGCTGATGACGTGCATGCGTTTGAGACGCGCCGCTTGCGTGATGCGCGTCTCCGCAAGACGATTCGAAGCTTCATTGGTCGGGATATTCTCCCTGCGCGCAATCGCAATGATCTGCTTGAGAATATCGTAAATGCCTTCCGCCTCTTTCAGCGCCTTGTCGCGGTGATAGCCTTCGATTTCGTTGGCCACGTTGATTAAGCCGCCGGCATTGATGACATAATCGGGCGCAAACAAAATATTTTTGACTAACAGTATCCGGCCGTGTTTGTGCTCATCCGCGAGCTGATTGTTCGCGCCACCCGCAATGATTTTGAATTTCAGGCGCGAGATCGTTTCATCGTTGATAATCGCGCCCAGCGCACACGGCGCAAAGATGTCAGCTTCCACATCATAAATCTTTTCCGGCGCAATGCCTTCGGCGCGGAAATCCTGCACGCAGCGCTGCACGCGCTCGGGCCGGATGTCGGTAACGAACAATTGTGCGCCCTCTTTGTGCAAAAACTCGGCAAGGTTATAGCCCACGTGGCCCAAGCCTTGAATCGCCACTTTGCGACCTTGCAGAGAAGGAGTTTTGTATACCGCTTCGGAACAGGCTTTGATCCCAAAATACACTCCGCGCGCAGTGACGGGCGAAGGATCACCGCTGCCGCCCAAAGCTTCCGAAATCCCCAACACCCACGGCGTTTCCATACGCACCCATTCCATGTCGCGCACTTCCACACCCACGTCCTCACCGGTGATGAAGCGTCCGCTAAAGCCCTGCACAAAACGGCCAAAGGCGCGAAACAGCATTTCATTTTTATCCTCCTGCGGATCGGCGATGATCACGGCTTTGCCGCCGCCGAAATTCAAGCCCGCCGCCGCGGATTTGTAGGTCATGCCGCGCGAGAGGCGCAGCACATCATGCAACGCTTCATCGTCAGATCTGTATGGCCACATGCGCGTGCCGCCGAGCGCCGGCCCCAACGTGGTATCGTGAATCGCAATAATCGCGCGCAAGCCGGTATCACGATCCTGGCAGAAAACCACCTCTTCGTGATTGTGCTCGCTCATGGTATTAAAAATTTTCATTACGCTCTTTCTCCTTTCCGGTTTGAAGCTTCAGCAAGCTTGCAAGATTTGGCGACGCAACCGGATCATGAGGCGTTTGCCTGCGGTGCGAGGTGTTGAATCTCCGCCACGCTAAAATCTCTGTCACACAACCTGCAATGAATCACTTCCTGCTGATAGAATTTCGCAACCGGATCGAAGTCTTGCGCCACGCGAAGCTGGCAATTGGTGCCGACTTCCGGGCCTTGTGGACAAGGTTCTTTCAGAAAAGGACAGGCAATGCTTGGATAAACCGGCTGTGCTTGCAGATGCGGCATGAGTGATGCCCTCGGTTTGATTGTTGCGTTCGCCGGAGCGGAACAAAATCCTCGTTCGGTTCCGCTTCCCGATGACTTTGCGGTTTTATTCTTTCGTGCAACTAATTTGCGAATACACTTTCCTGCGATTCAGCCATGTGACTGGCCGTCTGCTTCCTGACAAAATCAAATCCCGCTTGCAAGGCCCGCGCATTGAACTCCGCAATGTCGCGACGCGATTTAGCTTTGTCTTGCAACACGCCGCGCATGATTTCCTCGGGCAGAATCTTCGTGAGCCCGAGATAGGCGCCGAGCATCACCACGTTCGCCACTTTGGTATTGCCGATTTCATCCGCAAGCTTTGTGGCCGGAACGGGCACGGCTTCGATTTCTTGCCGAAGCACGGTATCGGTCACGAGGGAGCTATCAAACAACACGAGACCGCCACTTTTCACTTCGCGTTGAAATTTTTCCAGCGCCGGGCGATTCATTGCAATCAGTACATCTGTTTCGGAAACCAGCGGCGAGCCGATCGGCAGCGACGAGATATTTACATGGCAATTCGCCGTACCGCCGCGCATTTCCGGGCCATAACTCGGCAGCCAGCTCACTTGCCGACCCGTGCGCATTCCCGCTTCGGCCAATGCCAATCCCATAAAGAGAATGCCCTGTCCGCCAAACCCGGCGATTTTGATACGCGCTTCCTGCTCGGAAGTGATTTCTTCCACAGTTTCATGTGCGCCGTCCTCCTCGGGCAAATCGAGCAAACGGCAAATGGCGTGAAAATCCTTCGCAACGCCGTTGGTGTGCGCCGAAGCCGGAACACTGTCCCTTTTGTCACGATAGACGCCGAGTGGAAACACCGGAAACATGTTTTCTTCGATCCACTTTTTGGAATCCGTCGCGGAGAGATTCCATCCCGTTGGGCAACTCGACAAAACTTCCACGAGCGAAAATCCGCGGCCCTCGATTTGATTTTGAATCGCCTTGCGCACGGCGCGGCGCGTGCTCATGACGTGCTTCGCGTCCGTGAGTGCCACGCGTTCGATGTAAACGGGCGCTTCCAGCGTGGAAAGCAATTCACACACGCGCAGCGGATAGCCTTCGTTACCCGTTGCGCGGCCGTAGGGCGTGGTCGAGGTCTTCATACCGAGCAAGGTCGTCGGCGCCATTTGTCCGCCGGTCATGCCATAGATGGCGTTGTTCACAAAGATGACGGTGATATTTTCACCGCGATTGGCGGCATGCAGAATCTCATTGCCGCCAATGGCCGCGAGATCGCCGTCGCCTTGATAACTGAGGACGATGCTGTTCGGCAACACGCGCCGCACACCCGTAGCGACCGCGGGCGCGCGGCCGTGCGCGGCTTGCACGTTGCCGCAGTTCATATAATAATACGCAAAGACCGCGCAGCCCACGGGCGAGACGAACACAGTGCGGTCGCGAATTGCGAAATCATCCATCGCTTCCGCAATGAGTTTGTGCAGCACGCCGTGGCCGCACCCGGGGCAATAGTGTGTCGCGGTTTTATCCGCGCCGGGTTTGCGTTTGAAAACCTCATAAATAGAGGCAGAACGATGTAGTGTTGTGGCTTCCATGAGGATCACCTCGGGCAAATATTCATGCTCAATCTTTTCGTTTTTTTCTCACTTGCAAATAGCGAATCACAGCTTTAATGAGCCAAAGTCATTTTCATTCGTTGCCTCTTCTCCCCGGCAAGCAATTCATAGAAATAAATCCCGCTTGCAACGTTCGCTCCGCGCTCGTCACGGCCGTTCCAACTTACCACATGCTCGCCTTGGGAACAAGTTCCATCCAATAATGTGAGCACCAATCGCCCGCAGACATCATAAACGCGCAATGTGACAAGCTGCTCCTGCTCCAAAAAGAATTTGATCTGCGTTTCCGGATTGAAAGGATTGGGATGGTTGGGATAAAGCGCGAACGATTGTGAAGAGGATATTGGCAACGAGGTTTCAGGCGCGGCTTTCGCAAATCCGCTCACGCCGAGCTGCTCCACTTCCACCTGCGCAAGAAAAGCGAAATCCGAGCTTGCAAATTTCTCCAGCAGCTCTTGATATAAACCCAAGGCATTGGTGAGGTCGTTGCCGGTTTTGCCTTGGCTCTTGAGCACATAAAGCGAAGCTGTGCGAAACAAATAATCCGGCTCTTTATCTGCCGCATTGCGATTTTGCTGCAGCAACACGAGCGCGTGCGCCAATGCGTCATCAACACGGCCAACGGAAACGAGATACGGCAGGCTATGATCTTGCGCGTCCGCTGCCAAGGCCGTTTTCGGAAATCTCAAAATAAAATCATCCAAAAGAGGAACAATGTCACTGCGACGCCCTAGACCTTTGTAGCAACGAAGCAAACCGCTTATGCCGAAGCCGACGTTGTCGGCCATGCGATCAGATTCGAGCAACTTCGCGTACAAATCCGCCGCGGTTTGCAGTTGATCCTGCAACTCCAAAGCAAAAGCGGCTTCGAAGTCGATTGCTTGCGTGTTCATGTCTGGCGATGGAAATATACTCGCTAATCCAGTAGGTGGGCCGCCTAAATACGGGATATAGTCCACGCTGCCGTAAAAATCCGGATTGGGCACCTGATTGTGGTTGGCTGCCCAGTAATTGCGCTCGGCCACGATTGTTCCGCTCGTGTTGCCATTGTATACTTCCGCGCCATCATTTTCGTAGATTTCGTTATAGCCGTAGTAATCTTTGACCTCGCCATATTGATAATCCCTTCCCAGTTGCGGGTAAGAATTGCTTTCAGCCTTTACGCCTGCACCGTTGTTGTCATGAATGTGGTTGTTGCCGTAATCCGGTTCGGGCTTTATGCTGCGCATGAACGGATCGCTATTGGTTTTGCAATAAACCCCGGCTTGCGTTGTGTTCGTGCAGTTGGAGGTAATGGTGTTGAAGCCGAGATACGCGTCAACGCCGTTGAAGAGATAGACGCCGTGCACGCTGTTCTGCGTGATGACATTCGATAAGATGTAGAGATCGCCGCTTTCTCCGAAACCGTTGGCATAAATGCCGTAGGAATTGTTTTGAAGAGTCGAATTTTGAATCGTCCATGGGCCGGAATATTCCGGCACGAAGCCGAGGGTGTTGTTCGTCAGCGTGGCATGATCGATGGTGACCGTGCCGGTGGTGTAGCGTAAGCGGATGGCATTACTCGCGTTCCTGGCCGTACAATAATTGAGATTAGACGCGGCCGTGGAATTTTCGATCCAAATGCCGCTCCAAGTGCCGGTACTCCCCACACGGTCGAAAGTGATGCCTTGTGAGCTAGTGCCGAGCGCTTGCAGACTGCCATTGATTGTGAGTCTTTTCGTTGAAGCGAATTTGACCGCAACGCCTCGTTCGACGTTCAGTGTGATGCCAGGGTTGACGGTGAGATTGTTGATCACATACGGCTCGCCGGACCAATAGCGATTCGTCGTCAAAGTATCGGACAAGCCCGAAGTAACCCGAAAGAGCCGTCCTTCGCCGGGATTCAGTGTGACTGTGAAAGTATTGTTCCCGGCTTCCAGCGTGTGATATGCGACCCGATTGCCATTCCCATCCCACGGCATCCGGCTGGCCAGCACGTCTTCGATGAGACGCCGGCTCCCGCTGCTGGCGAGCGTGACGGTGAGGGTTTGCGTATCGCTATCGTCGCAGCGACGATTGACCAGCAGGAAGTAGTCTTCGTTGCTGGGCTGATGAATGAAATCGCCAATCTCGATGTAATCCCCGCCGGAAATGCCTTGCACGATGCTGTTGCCGGGACTGTCACCGGAAGTGCGCGCGCCCTGCCAATTCAAATTAGCCAACTCCGGACCGATAAACGCCAAGTCGCTGTTGATGGCAGTTACCGCGTCGTATTTGGCTTGATAGCCGGTAAAGACATTGATGTTATTAATCGTGTCATAATTGTCCGAGTGGTCAGGCGTACCGAATTCACTGCCCTCGTCGACCAAGCCCGGGAAGCGGACACTAGCGCATTCGCCAAAACCGGTGGTGTCTGACCAAGTTGGAAAAGAAAAATAAAAAATGCCCTTGGCGCCATACGCCAGCGCCAAGCTCACCATCGCGCGAATCTCCGCAGGGGAGGGCGGTCGCAGCATACGCGAGTTGCCAACGTCACACGCGCGATATTGTCCCGTAGCGCTATCAAGCTCGCCGTGGACTTGCGCTACGTACCACCAGTTAATGCCACGGCCATTGGCGGTTTCAATCGCTGGTAGAAATATGTTGTTCGTCATGTGATCAAATTGCGGTTGCAAGAGCGTATTGTAACCGACGGGATCATTATTGAAAGGGACGACGCCCGTGCTGTCTGCTGCGCTTGCCGGAATGTAGCTGGTATTTACAGGAATGTCCGCATGAATTGGGTAGGCGTCAACCATCAACTCGAAAGGCTGGCTGTCGGTCATGAAACGGGTGAAGCCGGCATAGACATTGGTTGGATCACCTTGAGAATAATTAGGCGTAGCGGTGATACCACGGCCGCGGCCATTGGCAGAACCTTGAATATTGACATTGTTGAGAATGAACTGGTCAACATAATTGAAAGGCTGGTAGCCGTTGTAACGCGGCTCGTCTCGGAGGTAAAAGCGCCGCAACAAGGGATATGCGGTTTCTGAAATGAAAAGTGAAGCATCGCTGTCAATGTCGGCGTCACGGTCGCCATCGCG
>JABWAN010000129.1 GCA_013361015.1 Candidatus Zhuqueibacterota bacterium
AAATTCTTAGATTTCTTCAAAACCAGCGAATCTACAAAACTGCTTCAACTTCAGTGAGTTAAGCCGGTCTTTGCGAGCGGCAATGCTCGTATTCCCAATGGCACAATTTCTGTTAGTTACACCCAACACAATCCCCGTGATTCGGAGGGAGGCAATAACCAACGAATCGCTTGCGAAGAAAAGTGAGGAGTCACTATGGTGCCCATACCGAAAGGCACAGTGCTGTTGATCGAGGAGGATTTGCGTCTACAACAATATCTCGCCGTGACGTTGCGTTTGGCCGGGTACGAAGCGCGTTTTGCGCGCGATGCGATGGAGGGTTTTGCCGCTCTGCAAACTTATCACGTTGATGTGATCGCCATAAACTTTCGTTTGCCGGATATGAATTGCCTCCAATTTTTGGAGACCTTGCTGCTGGATAAAAACTATCACAACGCCAAAGGCGTGCCCGTCATCGTTATGACCGCGTTTCCCATTGCGCTAAACGAGAAGTGGCGTCTGTATCGCATGGGCGTGAAAGCGGTTTTTCTCAAAGAGAACGGTTTCGAGGAGATGGTGGCTCTGCTCCAACGCGAGTTGGACACGCATGGCAAGGTGCTCCCGCTGCACGCGCGGCCCCGGCCGCAAAAAGCTCAGCCCAATTATTTGTCGTATTTGGAAGAATAGCCATTCGCTTCCCGATTGCTGCGCAAAATTGAATTGTGTGAGGCCCGGTCATGATTCCACATCCCAAGGGAACGTTGCTGTTGGTTGAAGACGACACAGCTTTGCAGGAGAATCTTGCGGTGGTTTTTCGCATAGCAGGCTATGACGCGCTGTTTGCTGCGAATGCGCAGGAAGGCTTCGCGGCGTTGGGAGCTTATCAAATTGACCTCGTCGTGCTTGATCATCAACTGCTCGGCACGAACGGGTTGCAGTTTTTCGAAGTGTTGGTCTTCGACCAGCAGTTCTCACACCTGCGCGACTTGCCGGTGGTGGTGTTCACGGGGGTCGCGCTTTCCGAGGAACAAAAACGCAGCTATTTGCGTTTTGGCGCCAAGGCCATCATCGCCAAAGGCACGGGCTTCAACGATTTGGTGCGCATCATCGATCGCGAAGTCGAAACTTACAAGCTCATTGCGAATTTCGACCGCATTGCGCCTCGCCGTTTTTCCTTGCCGGAATATTTAAATCACATCGAAAAGCAGATCATTCTGCGCGCTTTGATCAAAAATCCCGCATGCTCCCAGGACAGCATCGCGAAGGAATTGGGCATACCGCGCTCCACGCTTTCCAGAAAAATGGGCGAATACCAGATTCGGTTGAAATAGCAGGATGGCTGCTAAAAACTCGCCTCCTCTCAGATTTTGTCTTGCACGTTAGCTCTGCAGCGCAATGAGCTGTGACTCATGACCAGGAAAGGCAGGGACGCCATGGAAGTGGTCAACATTCAGCCGTGCCCACTATGCAGCGGGCACAAAAAGGTTTTTCAAGAGACGTTGTTTCGGGAAGCACTGCGCACCAGCGACAAGAAGGAGAAGCGCATGCTCACAACCACTAGTTTCGTGCGCGATTGTTCGGTGTGTGCGGGAAATGGTTGGGTAAAAAGCTCGATGATGGAGAGCGCCAAACACGAAGCGGAGGCTTGGCGCTTACAAGGCATTTGTCGTTATTGAAAGTCCATCTGCTCGCTTGCGAAGGCCAAAAGCCTGTCTGCCTCAGCGTGCCGTTTGCACAAATTAGGACCGATGGTTGCAGCGACTTTAGGACGTGCAGCGCTGGTACTCAAGCTCTGTGAAGATAGCGCTGGAGGCTTTCGCAAGCTTTTTTCAACGGAACAATTAAGGCATGGCATTTTTCGCGGCATCATTTAAAGCGGGAATTTCCATGACACAGTAGAGGTTTTGCTGCTCGCGGCGGACAAAAATGACCACGGCCTGCCCGGGCTGCGCCGCGGACATTTTCGCGCGAAAATCTTTGACGCTCACCACACTCTTGCCCTCCCATTCTTGAACAATATCGCCTATGCGCATGCCGGCAAGATCAGCCTCGCTGCCGGCCAGAACGTCTGCAACGACGACGCCGCGCGTATTCGACGGAAGCAGGCGTTTGTGCAAGAAAGCCGGCGTGAGCGCATTTACTGCCAGGCCGTATTTATGAGACGAACGAATCGGGCTTGCAGCCGGTTCAAGCTCAGGCGCGGCCATGGCTGATTGCGACTCAGCCACGGTCACTTGCAGCGTCATTTCTGCGCCGGCGCGTAAGATTGAGATCGGCACGGTCGTTCCCGGTTTGGTCGAAGCAACCAGTTCCCGCAATGCTAGCATATTCGCGGTTTGCTGCTCGCGGAACTTAATGATCACATCACCGCGCTGCAAACCCGCACGCGCGGCTGCACCCTCCACTTTAGTCTCCGTCACTAAAACGCCGTTGGTATCTTGCAGTCGCAAGCCCCTCGCGAGAGTGGCGCTCAAATCTTGCGTTTGAATTTCCAGGGCACCGCGGGCAAATTTTCCTTCCGCGATGATGTGGCGCATCACTTCACGGGCCATGTTTATGGGGATGGCATAACTGATACCCGCAACCGGCTCAGGCAAATTCACCTGCGTGTTGATGCCAACCAGCCGCCCTTGCAAATCCACCAATGCCCCGCCGATATTATGGGAATTGATCACCGCATCGGTCTGCAACAAGTCTTCGGGCTCCGCTAGCCAGGTGTTCGCTCTGCCTTTGACGCTGATAATGCCTGCGGTCACAGTGTGACGTTCCACGGCAACGTTACCCACGGTTACTACCCATTGCCCGAGGCGCACATCTTCAGAGTTGCCCTGGCGAATGCCCTTCAAACCGGAAGCAGAAATCTTTATCACCGCAACGCCCGTGAGCGCATCATAGCCCAAAACTTCCCCGATGAAAGTTTTTTTGTTGTTCAAAGTTGCCGTAACCTGCCTGGCTTCGCGCACAAGTCCAGCCGTGGTGAGAATGTACCCATCCGGCGACATGAGCACGCCAGAGCCTTGCGTATGAAGAGGAGGAAAGGAAGAATCATTCGTGGATAAAGGCTGCAGAGTGACAACGAAAGGCTCGCATTGCGTTGCCACCCGCTCGAAGAGTTCGGTCAGATCATCAACGTTGCGATCGCGAGGCGGCACCATTGTGGCGATGGTTTGAGAACCTTCCTCCGGCTTTTCCTTGCGAATCAAATCACGCATCACCAGCCCGATAAATAGCCCGAGCGCGACCAATGCGAGCGCCCACCCTCCGGCGTTCTTGCTTTCAAACATAATGCAGACTCTCCTTTTAGAGAAAACCCTTGCTTAGGTAGCGCCGGCCGCAGCGCTTGGAACTTTGCCACAGTCACAAAATTTATCCAAGCCGAGTTTCACCATGATCGAGGCGAGCAAGACCACGGGCGCGTTCTGCGGCATGAAACGATTGCTCAAAATTTCTGCAAGTACAATGGCAAGCGTTTCTTGGTTTTGAAAAGTGTAATCTTGCCGGCGTTCACACCAATTCCATTCCACACAAATCTTTTGGCGCAAACTCGGCTGCAGGCTATTCCACAAAGAGCCGAGTCCACGCGTCGCGCCGCTGCGCATGAGACGTCCCGGTTCTTCTTTGTAGCTCTCCAACTCGACCAACAGTTCATCTAATGAGCGCGCTAAATAGGCCTGCGCGGCTTGCGTTTGCTCATTGCTCTCCATACCCGTCGTCTCCCTTGATTCGTTTCGACGTGATGATAACTTTTTTGCGCAGAAATTGCAACTGGGAATTTAGAGTCTTGCGCTCGCCAATGTATGTGCATGCCTGGAAAGTGCTTGATCTCGGCAGGGCGGAAATGCCGCAGGCATTGGTGGAAAACGTAGCGCAGTCACTTCTAAATGGCACCGAGGCCTATCGCAAAGCCTAGTTGGACTTTTCATTATGCCACGACGTGTGCTTTTGCTTTTTGAAATCTGCGCAGCGCTTTATGTCACCTCGGTGCACTAGCCCCCTCGGTAAACAAGCGGAGATGGCACTCAAGAACGGGCAGCGCCAAAGCAAAAAGAAAACGCGGCGCCGCGTTGCCTCGGAAGCCGGGCGGCTGCCACATGTAGCTGAGGGCATTACGCAGAGCGCTTACGCCGGCTTGACTTTCTCCGCTGACTTTGCTACCATCGCGACACTTAGCAACGAATCATCTCAAGGAGCAACTCATGCCCAGCCTCAAGTTTCGCCTCGCCCTGTTTTTTTCAGCGCTGCTTGCGTTCTTTGTCACCCACACACCGGCGGAGAATTACGTGCTAGCCGGAAAGCAAAATTCGCGCATCCAATACGAACTGTCGCAGCGCATCGTTCCGATGAGCGGAATGAAGTCGCTGATCATCAGCACCGTCGTGCCGGCCACCTTCAAATCGCCGACGTACAATCAAGAAGTCAGCGACGTGCGTTTTGATTTCCAGCCGCAGCCCACGAATCAAGAAGAGAAACTCGATGCACGCGGCAACAAAGTCATCACCGCGACGTGGTCGATGCCCACTGCGCCCATTACTGCGAGTGTTGCACTCACCGCAACGAATTGGCTGCAACTCACGCCGCTTTCAACTTCCACGCCGTTCCCCGTCAGTGCAATCGCAGGCCCGGAGCGTACTTATTTGCAAGCGACCAAGCAAGTGCCTGCAAACGACCCGCGCATTCTGGCCAAGGCCAAAGAGTTGACGAACGGCGTGACCACGGAATTCGATGCGGTGCAACGCGTGCTCGCTTGGGTGATCGACCACATGTCGTATGTGCTCGTTCCGGAAAGTTACGACGCCATGTATTCGTTCGAGACCGGCAAGGGCAATTGCCAAAACTATTCGCATCTCGCTGCGGCGCTGCTGCGTTCCGTCGGCGTGCCCGTGCGCGTGGTCAATGGCGTCACGCTTAAGAAAACGTACGATGCCCGCGTGGGAGGCGGCAACCTCACGCTCGGCATGGCGCAGGGCCGGCATTCGTGGATCGACGTGTATTTTCCCGATCTCGGCTGGGTGCCGTTTGATCCGCAGCAATCGCAGCTTTTCACCAGCAACCGCTACATTCGCATCGAGGTCGGCCTCGATAATGAAGAGACCACGCAAGACGGTTTGATTCGCTGGACGGTCGCGCGCGGCGTGCAAGGCCAGCCCGAATTTGAAGAGTCGATCAATGCGGACTTTCCGCTCGATGAAACCTCCATCACGGCCAAGCGCCAAAGCTATGGCCCGAAAAGTTTATTGCTCTCGCCGGAAGTGAAAGCAACCTTTGTGCCCTATGTCGCCGTTGCCACGCCGCCTCCTCCCCCTCCGCAAGAAACGCCGAAAGAGGTTCCCAAGGTTGATACACCGAAGCCCGCACCGGTCGATAAACCTGTCATCTTTGGCAACCTCGAATTTCCGGAGGGCGTGAACTTCGCGTTCGTGCGTGAAGTGGCGACCACTAGCGAAGGCACGCAAGAGTTGCGTAAAAATTTCTTGGTTGAGACCGCGGAATACGTCACGCGCTCCGCACAATACGCGCAGGTGTTTGTGCTGAAGGAACCGTTGGAGTTGCGACGCATCGCGCTCGCTCTGCAAAAATACGGTGGTGAAGGCTCATTGTGGATAGAAATTCTGAAAGACGAAAACGCTTTGCCGGGCGCACGTCTCGCGACGAGCGAGTTTGTGTCCGTGGAAAGAATGAGCAGCCGCCCCGGCTATCGCTGGCAGCCGTTCGATTTCTCCAAATCCAAATTGCAGCTCGCGCCCGGACGCTATTGGATCGCGCTCGGCTTCACCGGCTCGCCCGTGGTGAATTGGTTTTATTCCTACGGCAAACCCGTAGGCCCCAGCGACGGCACGCGCTACAAAACTATCTTCGACGAGACGTGGAGCAACAGCTTGTCGTTCGAGTTTAATTATCGCGTGGAAGGAATGGGCGGGAAGTAATGCGAATCGCTGATTCAATGACAGACAACAGTTGCTGAATTTGAAATTTGTTTTATATTCGACCCCGTGCTATCGTCGCGGGCCGCGCGGCAAGAAACGCAAGGACGAAGACGTGTACAAGGCTTATGGCCAGACCGAGACAGGACGATATCTCTTTGTAGCATTCATTTACAAACTTGATCATCGCGCTTTGATTCTAAGTGCGCGGGATATGAATGAAAACGAACGAGACTTATACCGAAAGGGTTGAGATATGGCAAAGCCACTTGAGTTTGAAACTGTCGACGAGGAAGTTGAATTTTGGGAATCACATAGCACGGCGGACTATTGGGATGACATGGAGAAGGTCGAATTTGAGGTCGATCTGCATCGGAATCTTCTCCACCCCAAGTTGGTCTTCCTTGCCGATCAGCCCACCAAATGTCCTCGCTGCCATCATGATTTGGAAGAAACCACCATTCAGTATGTCACTTTGCGCGATGGTCGCCTCGTCATGATACGCGACGTGCCGGCGCTGCGCTGTCGTGTGAATGGGCACGAATACATGTTGGAAAACACATTAGATCAGATCGAACAGGTCTTGAATCTCGAGCAGACGCAAAAACTACGGCCAGTAGAAATGCTGCACGTGCCCGTCTTTAAATTGGGAATGGCGGCATAGCATGAGGAGCATAGGAAATAATCGTTCTGCCCATGCAAACCAAACACGCCCTCCGAATCGTTCTATCCTTTGTTTTTCGAACTGAGTTTTGCGCACACTCTCAACTCCTTGCGCGGCCCGGCCCGAGCTTCGCGGCTTGAGTGCGCGGTTCGCTCTCCGCGAGCCAGCGATTGTGAGGCAATCATGAAAGTCTTTCTGAGTTCCACTTACGACGATCTCATCGAACATCGTAAAGCCGCGCATGAGACGTTGGAGCAATTGGGATTGCACGTGATTTGGATGGAAGCCTTCGGCGCACGGCCGGTCGAGTCCACCCAAGCTTGTTTGCATGAAGTCGAAGCAAGCGAGTTGTTCGTCGGCATTTACGCGCATCGTTACGGCTACATGCCCGCAGGCTCGAGCATTTCCATTACCGAACAGGAATTTGACCACGCACAAAAACTTGGCAAACCTATCTTTGGATTTATTGTCAACGAAGACCATCCGTGGTCACTTAAACAAGTAGAGCATGACAAGAAAGACAAACTCAACGCCTTGTTGAGCAAGGTCAAAAAACAGCCTGTTGAATTTTTCACCACACCCGACAATCTCGCTCACAACATTGCCTCCTCGGTTGGACATTATCTCTCCGAACACAAACCAGCCGCAGAGTCCCCCTCTCCCACCGGGAGAGGGGCTAGGGGTGAGGGCGGCAACACTCTCCCGTCTGAGGGCTTCTTCGTTGGGCGCGACAAAGAACGCGACATTATTTTATCTGCTCTCTCTCCAGAGTCGCGCACCTGGGGAGCATTGATAGACGGACCCGGCGGAATCGGAAAATCTGCGCTTGCGATTCATGCCGCTCATAAAGCCGAAGGCTTCGAGCGCAAAATCTTCATCACCGCCAAAGTGCGCGAACTGACCGCCGAAGGCGAAAAGAAACTGACGGATTTCACCCGCCCGACTTACCTCGCCATTCTGGAAGAACTCGGCAAGGAATTGGGCGAAGCGGGTTTGGAAAAACTTCCGCCCGAGGCGCGCCCCAACATCTTGCGCCTCGCGCTCGCGGGCAAAAATGCGCTCATCATCTTCGACAATTTGGAAATCCTTCCCGAAGACGAGCGCGTGCGCCTCTTCCAATTTCTCTCGCGCCTGCCCGAAGGGAACAAAGCTATTGTCACGAGCCGCCGCCGCTCTGATGTGGACGCGCGCATCGTGCGCCTCGACCGCCTCGCGCATGACGAAGCCATGCAACTCCTCGCCGAGCTTGCCGCCAAATATCCGCGCCTCGCCCGCGCCTCCCAAAAAGAGCGTGAAGACCTGTACGAGATCACGCAGGGCAACCCGCTCTTCATCCGCTGGATCGCCGGGCAGTTGGGGCGCGAAGGCTCACAGTGCCGCACCATCGCCGAAGCCTGCGCCTTTATCAACCAAGTTCCCCAAGGCAACGATCCGCTCGAATATATCTTCGGCGATTTGCTCGAGACCTTTACTGCAAACGAAACGAAAGTTCTTGCGGCACTGACGCACTTTACTCAGCTTGCCAAATTGCAATGGGTGGCGCAGATGACCAAACTGCCCGAGCGCGCCGCGGAAACCGCGCTCGAAGATTTGGCCGACCGTTCCGTGCTCACGGCGAATCTCGAAGCGCGCAGCTTCTTGCTGCCGCCGCTTGCAGCGCAGTTTATCAAAACCCGGCGGCCCGAAGCCGTGACCCAAACCGGCGATGCGCTGGTGGACCGCGCCTATGCCCTCGCCTTACAATACGGCGGATACACCAACTACGAAGGCTTCCGCACGCTGGACGCCGAATGGCACTTGCTCGCTGCCGCTCTGCCGCGCTTGCTCGTGGGCGACAATGACCGATTGCAAACGGTGTCTAATCAACTCTTTCGTTTTCTCGATTTCACGGGCAGGTGGGATGAATTGCTCTGGCTCAATGAACAAGCCGAAAAGCGCGCCCTCGCCGCCGATGACAAAGAGAAGGCAGGCTGGCGCGCATATCAAGCGGGATGGACATATCACCTCCGCAACCAACCCGCCGAAGTGCTGGCGTGCGCTGCCCGCGCCGCCGAACACTGGAAGGACAGTACGCCGCGCAATAAAGCGTTTGCCATCCGCCTGCGCGGAATCGGTCACGAACTCAACAAAGACTACACCGCTGCCATCGCCGCCTACCGCGAAGTCGTGGAAATCTATCGTTCCCTCTCTCCCGAAGGCGACGACGTCGCCATTGTGCTGAACGACCTGGCAGGCGCAGAACAAGCCAATAAAGACTACCCCGCCGCCGAGCGCGACTACCGCGAAGCCCTGCGCATTAGCAAGACAAACAATGACCACGAAGGCATCGCCATTCGCACAGGCAACCTCGCAGAACTCGCCCTCGACCGCGAGCAATGGGCACAAGCCGAGTCCCTCGCCCGCGAAGCCCTCGCGCTGGCAGAAAAAGTCGGGCGGCAGGAGTTGATTGCCAACGATTGCGGTCGCATCGCCAAAGCCCTGCTCAAACAAAATCGCGTCAATGATGAAGCACTCACCCTCGCCCGTCGCGCCGTTGAACTTTACACGCGCTTGAAATCGCCCGATTTGCAATGGGCGCAGGCAACGCTGGCGGAGATTGAAAAACAGATGCAAGCAAAGTGAGCGCTGGCTGGCGGCAGTTGCAAGGTGGGAGCAGTAGCCTGCGGCCGGCGGCCTCATGGTCGTTTTCCGCGCGCCACAAGGCTGAAAACGAAACGTTGTCGCTGAATGTATTCAAATTCGCGATGGCCGCGGCTTTGATCGCGATCTCGCTCTACCCATCGGGCGGTGCATAAAAAATTTGCACGACACATTGTTTGTCACTCCGATAGGAGTGACATGTTTATAGCAGAGCCTGCGCCTCATCGACACAAAACTCCGATAGGAGTGACATGCTGGGTTAGCTTCATAAAGCCTGTGTCAATTCAATAAAAAAAACACATGTCACTCCTTCGGAGTTTAGCGCAATCTCGCCACGACTTTGCTATAAATATTCCACTCCTCCGGAGTGGCTAAACCACCCAACTGCCGGCCTCGAACAAATGGATGAACAACATGCAAAATTCAGGTACAAACGAGTAAACGACGCGTATCCACTAACGAGAACAAAACCAACTCCGG
>JABWAN010000130.1 GCA_013361015.1 Candidatus Zhuqueibacterota bacterium
GGGCATGACTTAGGAAGCAGAGGTTTGATGGAAGATCAGTTGCCAATCACCGAATTATTTTTAGACACACTGAAATCAGAGCACTCTGGCAGCCCCACACGGAGCAAAAATGCACGCTGAAATGCCTTTGCCGCGTGCGCTTTTGCTCCGTGTGCAGGCGCAAAAACTTAGTGTCTGAGGCTATTTTACTAAACCGCAAGGTTGTTGCGCGGCATAACGAGAAAGAGATAGCCATAATCCGAAAGAATATCGGTCGACTTCTCAGCCGCGAATTCTCTCAGCGCGATTTTGCGATCGATTTCTTTGGGCGAAGTGACATTCAGCCACAAATCAGCCGGGTCCTCCGGGCTTTCGGTGACCTCGATTAGTTCAACCTCCGGAAATTTCTCCGTGATCGCTTCCATGAATTCGTTGATCAATTGTTCTTGCTTGAAATTAATCATGGCTTAACTCCTGGGTGATTGCCGCCACCATCTCTTCCGCTTTGATTAGCTGTTGGGACGCTTCTTTCTTGCTAAGAGCGTCTTGCGAATAATCGGCATCATTTCTGACGCTCAACATATCGAGCAAATAAGAACGTAGCTTGCTGGAGAAAATTTTTCGCCGTTTGATCAGCTCGGTATTGAAGGTTGCTTGGACCCATTTGTGTGCATTCTTGGTGTTCTTGATTCCGTGATGCGCCAGAGCTGCAATTGCGGCTTGAAACGCGGCATAATAGGCGCGGCTCGCGGAAACATCGAAAAAACCGTTCGCCAAGCTGTATTGCGCCACGGCGAGATTTGCTTTGGCTTTCCCGAGAAATGCTGACTTCATTGCACCATCCGTCTTTGTGATTTACATTAACGCATGTAACACAGAAAAGCAAGCGTCGGAATGAATGCGGCTGAATTTTTCATCAGCAATCTTCGTCTGCAATTTCTTACATCTCACAACCTCCCCACAAACTCATCGAACAAAAACTTCGTATCGACCGGGCCGGGCGAGGCTTCGGGGTGAAATTGCACGCCGCTAAAAGGCTTGGTGCGATGGCGGATGCCTTCGTTGGTGCCGTCGTTCGCGTTGAAGAACCACGGCTCCCATTCCGCGGGCAATGTGTTTTCATCCACCGCATAGCCGTGATTTTGCGAAGTGATGAAACAACGCTTGCTGCCCACGAGCACGCACGGTTGATTCTGTCCGCGATGTCCGTACTTCAATTTAAAAGTATCCGCGCCCGCGGCGAGTCCGAGAATTTGACTGCCGAGGCAAATGCCGAAGACCGGTTTGTCCTGCTTGAGCAGTTTGCGCACGGTATTGATCGTGGCTTCGCAAATTTTCGGATCACCGGGGCCGTTGGAAATGAGCACGCCGTCGCATTTTTCTTTTTCCACCGGCCAATTCCACGGCACGACCGTGACTTCAACATTGCGCGCGAGCAGCGAGCGCAGGATGTTGTTCTTGCACCCGCAGTCAATCACCACCACGCGACGCTTGCCGCTGCCGTATGTGACGGGCTTCTCCACGCTCACTTGCGCGACGACATTGTCACGATTGGGATCGTAAAACTCTTTCGGCTCCTCGCCTTGCACGAGCTTGCCGAGCATGCAGCCGTGCGTGCGCAGCTTTTGCGTGAGCATGCGCGTGTCCACGCCCGCGAGGCCGGGCACGCGATTCTCCTTCAACCAACTAGCGAGCGATTGTTGTGCGTCCCAATGGCTGAAATTCGCGGAGTATTCCGAAACCACGAGGCCGGAGATTTGAATGCGCTTTGACTCGAACACGGCGTTGAGGCCGTTGCGTTCGGACTCGGCCGGAACGCCGTAGTTGCCGATGAGCGGATAAGTGAGAATCAAAATCTGTCCTTTGTAGGACGGATCAGTAAAGCATTCGGGATAGCCCACCATGCCGGTGTTGAAGACCACTTCGCCGGCAACCGAGCCGCTCCAGCCGAAAGAAGTGCCGTTGAAAATCGAGCCGTCTTCTAAAAGCAATTTTGCGTTCATGGTCTCTCAAAATAGCGTGTAAATGAATGGTGCGAGCGCCGAGCCTTGAGTCAACACGATCATCAAGCTCAACAACATCATCACGATGATGATGGGCGCGAGCCACCATTTTTTGCGCACGCGCATGAATTGCCAAAACTCGGCGAGGATGGATAGTTTGCTCATACTCCCTCTCTGGGTGAAGTGCAATGTCGTTTTGATTTATGCCAATGGCGTCACCGCCACCTGCGCGCGATAACCTAAGCGTATGAGATAGTCTTCGCAATCTTTCCATGTCAAGCCGAAATCGCGAACGTCCGCCAAACCGAGCTTGCTAACGACGTCGCTCAAGAGCTCGATTTCGTTTTCATCAAACTCGGCGTCCATCATCGCGGTCTCGGCCCAATGGGTGAGCTCTTTAAGCGAGACTTGATGGGACAAATAATCTTTCAGCATGTTGGCGACTAGCTCGCGCGTTATTGTCATGTCTTTGTGTTCGTGCATCAAACGCCTACCGCCAAGAGATATAAATATACCAGCGGCGCAACCAGCATTTCGCTGTCGAAGCGATCCAACATGCCGCCATGCCCGGGAATCAAGATCGAAGAGTCTTTCACACCCGCGTCGCGTTTGAAAAGCGATTCGACGAGATCGCTCATTTGTCCCACGGTGCCGGCAAGCAAACCAATCACCGCGGCATCAACCATGCGCAAGCCTTTCACGAAAGTGCCATGGCAGGCCAGCGCAGCGAGCACCGCGAAAACCAATCCGCCGATCGCGCCCTCCCAAGTTTTCTTGGGACTCACTCGTTCATAGAGTTTGTGTGTGCCGAAACCCTTGCCCACAAAATAAGCAGCCGTATCACAAATCCAAATTGTCACGAAAATCAGAATGAGCCAGGTGCCCGCGTGCGCATACTCAGCGCCGGTAGCGCGAGGCATTTCCCGAATCAACACAAGAAAAGAGAGCAAGCCGGCCACATACACTACGCCGAAAATTGTAGTTGCAGCATTCAACAATGGACTGCCGCCCGGCTCGGGTTTGCGAAACAGTTCGACCAGCAAAAGGAGCACGGCGAGTCCCGTGAGCAGCAAAGAAATCTTATCGCTGTGACCGGCGTAGATTAACAATGAAAATCCGAGACCGGCGATAATGCCAAGTTCACGTTGCGGTCGAGCATGCTTCTGCTTTGCCAAATTGTAAAATTCAATCAGCCCCGCGCCGATAATCACCTCAATCAAAAACAGAAAAGCCTGTTTGCCATACCAACTCGCGCCCAAAATCACGGGAATAAAAATAACGCCGACCATGACGCGCTGCCCGAGATTGCGCCAATCCACGTTCCTTCCTCCTTCCGTGTTTGTGTGAGCGTTGATCGTGGATAGTTGATCGTGGAGCGTAAATCGCAACGTGACTCAATCCACAATCCACTATCCGCGATCCTCGACTTTCAAGCCGCCTCGCAATGCCTCAATACTCGCAAGCTGCTTCCTCTCCAAATACTCCTGCAAGCCCTGTACGATTTGCTCTGCGGTGCGCGGATCGACAAAATTCGCGGTGCCGACTTGCACGGCGGTTGCGCCGACGAGAAAAAATTCCACGGCATCTTGCCAGTTGCGAATACCGCCGATGCCGATGACGGGAATCTTCACGGCTTTCGCGGTTTCATAAACTTTCGCGAGCGCGACGGGTTTGATTGCCGGGCCGGAATAGCCGCCAATGACCGTGTTAATGCGTGGCCGCCACGTTTCAATATCGACGGCCATGCCGGTGAGCGTGTTGATGAGTGAAACCGCATCTGCGCCTTCGGCTTCCGCAGCGCGCGCAATCTCACTCACGCGGGTCACGTTCGGCGTGAGTTTGGGAATGACGAGACGCTTGGTCAGTTTGCGAATGCGCGCCGTGGCCGCGGCCGTGACTTCCGCTTTTTGACTGAACTCCAAGCCGCCTTCTTTCACATTGGGGCAAGAAAAGTTCAACTCGTAGCCGAGAATGCCTGCATGCGCTTCGAGTGTGGCTACGACTTCTTCGTACTCATCAATCGTGCGGCCTGCGACATTCACGATGAGCGGCGCACGCTGCGCTCGCAAGAAAGGCAGCTTCTCTTGAATAAAACTCTGCACACCGACATTTTGTAAGCCGATCGAATTGAGCAAGCCCGCGGTGGTTTCAAACAGACGCGGATGTGGATTGCCGCGCCGCGGCTGCGCGCCGATGGATTTGGTGATGATCGCTCCGAGCGCTGCAAGGTTTGCCAAGTCCGCAGCTTCCTGACCGTAACCGAACGTGCCCGAAGCTACGAACACGGGATTGGGAAATTCGACGTGCGCGATTTTAATGCGAAGTGAATTCATAGCGAATGTCGTCAGCACAAAAGACCGGGCCATCGAGACAGGCGAGATAGTATCGACCAAATAGTTCGACGCCGGCACGCGGCTCGATCGGACAGCCCATGCAAATGCCAAAGCCGCAACCCATCACGGTTTCAACGGCGACTTCGGCGTGAACATTTGCAGCGACACACAGCGCTGCAACACGTTCGAGCATCGGCATTGGGCCACAGGAGTAGACGCGACTCGCGTGCGGGTCGTTTTCTTTTATCCAATTCTGCAAAAGCTCGGTGACGAAACCGCGCTGCCCGGCGCTGCCATCATCGGTTGCAATTTTGATTGGTGCGCCGAAGCGTTGCAATTCCTCTTTGCCCCACAACTCTGCGGCCGTGCGTGCGCCGAGCAACAGCGTGAAGTTGACACGGCGTTCGCGCAAGGCCGCGGCTAAAATCGGCATGGGCGCGATGCCAAGCCCGCCGGCAACCAAAGCTACTGCGGCATCTTTTTGTGGTAATTCAAAGCCTTTGCCGAGCGGACCGATGATATTGAGCACCGTATCAATTGAATGTCGCGACAGCATGCGCGTGCCCGGGCCGACGTTTTTCCACAACACCGAAATCCAACCCGCAGTGCGATCAACTTGGCAAACACTGAAGGGCCGCCGCAGCAACGGGATGATTTCATCAGCCTCGTGCGGCTGGGTTTTGACATTCACAAATTGACCGGGCTGCACGCGCGCGGCGATCTCCGGGGCGTGCAAGCGCATCAAAAAAATGCCGCGCGCGACTTCGTCATTGGAGAGCACGCGGCAATCGTAGATGCCTTTGGATTGTGTGGGAACGATCTTCGAGGCCATGCAAAAATACCTTCAGCACAAGTGCGAGGCCAGTTGCAAAAAAACTGACGTATGGGAAGTGGTGCGCTTGCAATCTAACGGTTTCAAAACCGCGGCGGCTCCTCCGCGGGAGGTGGTTCGTCCGGCGGCGGTTCGTCGTCGTTCTGTTCTTCGAGCTCCTCTTCGACATTTTTCCGAGGCGGCGGTTCACGTTCATCAAGTTCTTTCTTCCGGTCTTCTTCGATCCGCCGCTGCAAGCTTTCGCGCACTTCGCGTTCTTCTTGCTCTAAAGAGGGCTTGGCAGAATCCGGCGCAGCAACAGCCGTTGTGGGAAGTGCGGGCGTCGTTGCGGGCTCGGTTTGCGCTGCGGCTTTGTCCTTTTGCGCATAAGCCGAAACTTTTTTGCCGATCTTTTTTGAATAAGGAGAGTTCGGATATTTTTCGAGCAACTGCTTGTAGGTTTGATAAGCCTGCTCGCCGTCCTTTAGTTCGTGCTCATAAAGCCAACCAATCGCGTAAAGCGATTTCGAAGAGCGCTCGGCGTCGGTTTGCGTGGCCATATATTCTTGGTATAAGCGCAACGCTTCACGAGGATTGTTCTGTGTAGTCCACAGTTGCTCGGCTTGCAGAAATTTGTCGTCGTTGACCGCAACGCTCGTATCTGCGAGCAGCGGCAGGCCCAAATGCTTGCGTGCCGCAATGCCATGAGGAGTATAGGGGTGCTGTGTGGCGACGATCTGCAACAAGCTATCGCGCTGCGCCGCCGCTTCCGGATTTTTTTCCGACAGCAAAAAAGCCAGAGCATACATGGCGCGCGGCGCGGACGCCGTTTCGCCGAATTGCGTGATCACTTCGCGGTATTGCCACAACGCCGAATCCGGCATGTCGAGTTGATAGAAATATAGCTCGGCCAAATTGATTTTGTGACTGGCGATGTCGTTCGCGAGTTTTTTCGGATCGTTGGATACCGTCAGAGTTTTGGAGGGGTAGCGGCGAATGGAAGTGTTGCGGTTCTTGCTTCTCTTGGCGGAAGACTCCGTGGCATTGGCTTGCGCTAGCGCCGCCGCCGCGCTCACACCGCTCTCCAAAGAGACGCGTTGCAGCTCGAGCACTTTGAGCGCGTTTCTGAGTTTCAAAAACTCGTCGACGGCCTTGGAGCGTTCTTGCGCGCGTTGGGCATATTCCGTGCGCGCGCTTTCGCTGCGCACTTTATCGTAATTCTCCTTGGCCTTTTCATAGTTGTGGCGATAACGCTGAAAAATTTCGCCAAGCTCGAAATAGGCTGCCGCCGAGGCTTCCGTGCGTTTGTAATTCACCGTGAGCGAGGCGAGCTGGGTCGCAGCCTCGTCGTGCTCGCCTTTGCGCAGCGCGCAGTCCGCCAACTCGAACTTCACCCACGCGACGTCCGCGTGGGTGCTGTACTCGTTCCACATGTGATTGAACTTGCGCGCGGCGAGATCGTAACGCTGGTCTTCTTTCAAGGCGCGCCCCATCGCAAGATTGGCCTTGAATTTGAAATCGATTTCCCGGCTTTGTTTGGCGGCTTGCTCGTATGCTTTTGCGGCGCCGGTGAATTGTTGCAATTGGTAACGGCAATCACCCAGGCGCATGTACGCGGCGGCGCGCATTTTTTCGCCGGAAAGTTTTTTGGCCGCGCGTTCATAAAGCTCCTGGGCTTTCGCATAGTCTTTTTGGCGGAAGTATAATTCGCCGAGATAGTATTGGGCTTGATCGACCACTTCGCCTTTTTTCTTGGCGCTCAACAAATCTTCCAACACGCGAATAGCGCTAGTGAAATCCTGCCGCTCGATGTGCGTACGCGCTTTCCAAAGCTCGGCTTGCGGCACGAGCGCGCTCTTGGGATAATTCGCGGTGAGCTCGTCGAATTTGCGCAGCGCTTTGAGGTATTCCTGTTTGTAAAAGAAACATTCGCCGATCATGAGCAGCGCATCGTCGACGTATTTCGAGCCGGAATGGAATTGGAGAATCTTCGAAGCCTTCTCGATGGTCTTATCATACTTCTGAATTTCGGAGGAGGTGGGCTTCTCATCCTTGCGGCGCTTGTTTTCTTCCAGTGCTTCTTTGTAGAGCTTTTTGGTGTTGTAATAGGTGTTGAAATAGGCGCAGCCTTGCAGCGCGAAAAGGGCGGCAAGCACAACGATGACCAAACGCAACTTCATGATGATACCTTTTCTAATGCGTGAATCAATTGGGGCAAAATTTCACCGGAGGGGCCTTGCAGAAACTCGTCAGCGTATGGCGTCAACGCGGTTTCTTCCGGATTGATTTCGACAACATATGCGCCGCGCGCACCTGCGAGATGCGGCAGTTGCGCCGCGGGATAAACCAGCGCCGAAGTGCCGATCGAGATAAACACGGAACACGTTGCGGCCGCGGCATGTGCGCGTTCGAGCGCGGTCACGGGCAAACTCTCTCCAAACCAAACCACGCCCGGACGTTGCATGCCGCCGCACGCGCAGTAAGGCAAGCCCTCACGCCAATTTTCGACTTCCCCGTCTTTCCCACATTTGAGGCAACGGCTCACGAGAATGTTGCCGTGCAATTCAATGGCATCAACACAACCGGCTTGTTGATGATAGCCATCGACACATTGGGTGAGGAGAATGAGCTCTCCGACGAAGCGGCGCAGTTGCGCGAGCGCGTAATGGCCGGCGTTGGGTTGATGGCTGCGCACCCTCTCGCGACGATGATTATACCACTCCCACACCAGTTGCGGATTGCGCGTGAAGGCTTGGGGCGTGGCCAATTCTTCCGCGCGATACGTGCGCCACAATCCGCCCGCGCCGCGAAACGTGGGCAATCCGCTTTCGGCGGAAATACCCGCGCCGGTGAGCACCGCGACCTGAGCAGCGCGGTGCAGTTGCGAAAGCAGGCGGGCAGAGACGTTTCCAGACTTTAGGCTCAAGAGTGCCCCGAGGCAAATGCACGAATCAAGGCTTCCGCCTCCTCGAGGGATTGGGCTTGCTTCAATCCTGCTCGAATCTTCTGCAGAACTTCAAGGCTGGCAATTTGCTCAACCTGGGGAACAAGGACTAAAGCAGCGACACCAAATTTAATCTCCAAAATGTCGGAGATCGCTTGCTGCAAGCCTTGTTCAAGACCTTGTTCAAGACCTTGTTCAAGGCCTTGTTCAAGGCCTTGTTCAAGGCCTTGTTCGAGACCTTTGCGTTCGGCAATAGCTAACAACGACATTTGTTGTTCCTCCGCGGTTGGTTTTATTTCTTCATACAACTCTTCGTCTCGAGCTTCCGGCAAAGCCATCACGACGCCGATGAACTCATACAGCGCCAGAACGGTCGCGCGGTCTATGCCTCTATGATAAAGCTCCAACAGGAAATGCTTCTTCCAATTATAACGTTCACGATCACTGCCCTGGGTTTCCACCGTTTTAAGAAATGCTCTCGTAACGATGGCGAAGGGGTTTGGGTCGTGTTCTAATTCATCCCACTTATCGCGATAATCGAGCAGCTTGATCATCGGGAATTGGAAATAAAGCCGAAATCCCCAGCGCGAGATCTCGTAGACGTTTTCGCGAAACGCGGGATCATCGTCCGACAACAACGCGATACTGACGACTTCTTCTTCCTTATAACGATCCGATATGCGATAGTTGCAATGATAAACGCGCTTGGGAAAATCCAAATCGCGATAGCCTTGAATCTCGATGTGAATCAACAGCCACTTTTCGCTGCCGTCGCGCAAATAGACTTTGACGAGCTTATCGACCACCCGCTGGCCGCTATCGTCTTCTTCCGGCAGAATCTTTTGCAACTCTTTGTCGAGAAATTCAAAGCCTCGCTCGAACGCGATGGCCTGATGAATCTCCGGAAAATAGAAGGCCAGAAATTCCGGTAACAGCTTGTCGAGTATTTTTCTCCACGAACTGTCCTGCTTCATCGGCGGCTCGCTTTTCCAGATTCCTCAATACGCAGCCTGCAACAGCGCTGCAGCTATGCAAGAGGCGATATTCTTTCCAACTCTTTCGGTAGCGAGAACAACTTGCTTGTGTTGATCAGGAGAAAGGCGAACAGCCACTCGCCCATTAAAAGGTTCGTCCGGTGTTTCTCCTTGCTCCGCGCAAAAAGCCAGATCGTCTTCCATGGAATCTTCAAAAGCTTTTTTGAACTCGTCTACTGATCGTGCCTGGAAAGTAATAACGTCGCGTGTGTTACTGACTTCGCCATGGAAGATGGCCGCGGCGCTATCAAAGTCCACATGTGCCAAACGACTTTTGTACTCCATCAAAGTTTTATGATGTTTCGTTTGCATGGCACTTGTTCAACCCGGCGAAGCTCATCGCGGCCAACTCGGAATAGCTTCTCGGAGTTCCCTCTTCAATAAAATTTTGTTGCTCAATACTCGACTGAAAATCTCTCCAGCAAAAGAAACGCAGCGAGGCCAACGAGAAGCCCAGCCGCCAACGCGGGCCACAACATGAGCGGCAAAAGATACAAAATTTCGATGCGCCGTACAATGAGTATTCCGGCGAG